>JBCBDF010000123.1:0-7081 GCA_038529875.1 Pseudomonadota bacterium
CACATGGGCATCCAGGTTGGTTGCTAAGTAGGAAGCGCGGTTCTCGCTAGTCACTCAACTGGGTGACATTCATTTTGAAGAGAGCTTGCTACGGCCTGATCTGCTACAAGCCACCTATGATGATGCAACATCATTTCGCTCGAATAGAAAGCATGACCGATATCGGGCGAATACTCGCGTATGGGCGTGAGGTTTGCGCAAGTCTCGGCGTGATCCGCCAGAGCTATCATTTCCCACCGGCGTTCGATGATCTTACATCCAGCCGCACCGTCATCTACACGGACGGCTATCCCAAGGAATGGGTGGACCTGTACAACCAGATTGATTTTCGCCGATACGATCCGCTTCCTTCGCGGACATTAATACATGGAAAGCTGCTTAGCTGGGAAAATGCGATGGAAGCCGGCGAAAACACCTCGGAGGAAGAGGCGTTTTTTGCCGCGGTGCGTGAGCATGGGTTGCAGCACAGCTTCGGTGTCCCGCTTTACGGGCCGCGCGGCCGGAACGGTTATGCTGCATTTGATTTCGGCGTTCCCCTTAGAGAGATTGAGAATTCCAAGATAGGTTTGGTGCGCAGCATTGCGCAGTCCGCACACCAACGCATTTGTGTGCTGTTTGAGCAGACCGACGGCTCTCCGGAGCTGTCACAGCGAGAGACCGAAGTTCTGAACTGGGTTGCGCAAGGCAAATCAAACACCGACATTGCCACAATTCTTGGCCTTTCTCCGGATACAGTCCGAACGTATATCAGGCGGATCTATGAAAAGCTCGATGCTAGTGATCGAGTTGGAGCGGCAATCAAGGCGCTGAAGCTGGGGCTGATTTCAACCTGATTTGCTTTCACTTCTGGTGGACGCGTGGATTAGCGCACCAGCCCGCTGCGCGGCGCATTGCGGTTCCAGCGATTGACCATCATCAATCCGCCGATGCAGATCATGTTGGTCATCATGGATGATCCGCCATGGCTCATGAAGGGCAGGGGAATGCCTACCACTGGCGCCATGCCCATCACCATCATCAAATTGACCGCGATGTAGAAGAAAATCGTTGCGACCATTCCCGCAGCTACGAGGCTGGAAAAGCGATCACGCGATGCAAGCGCGACCCGCGTACCCCAGCGCAGGATGATGGCGAACACGCCGATTACAAACAGCCCGCCGATCAACCCCCATTCTTCGGCCATTGTCGCGAAGACGAAATCGGTATGAGGTTCAGGCAGATATTGCAGGTGGCTTTGCGATCCCTGGTTGAAACCCTTGCCAACAATACCGCCCGATCCGATCGCGATCTTTGATTGAGCGATGTGATAGCCAGCGCCCAGCGGATCGCTCTCGGGATCGAACAGGGTCATTACACGGCGGCGCTGGTAATCCTCGAGCGCAAAGAAGAAGGCGAGGGGGGCTGCGATTGCCGCCAGGACTCCCCCGCCGACGAACCAGCGCATGGGAAGGCCGGCAAGCAGCATCACCACTGCTCCGCCGAACATGATCGCCAGCGACGTGCCGAGGTCAGGCTGCAAAAGAACAAATGCCACGGGAAACAGGATCAGTCCTGCCGGGATTAGTAAGGCGCGCCAATCGGTAATCATGCCGACGGGCAGCGCGGCATAAAACCGCGCGAGCACGATTACGATCACCGGTTTCATCAACTCCGATGGTTGGAGAACTATTGGCCCCAGGTCGATCCAGCGTTGGCTGCCACCGCGAACTTGTCCGAGCACTTCCACGGCGACCAGCAACAACAGCACGCCGATATAAGCGGGGTAGGTCATGAATTTTACGAATTCGCGGGGAAGCGAGGCGATTATCGAAGCCATCAGCAGGAAGACAGCGAAGCGAATGAGGTGGGAATTGGCAAAGGGCTGCATTGAGCCACCAGCTGCAGAATGAAGAACTGCCGCACCGAACGCCACCAGCAAGAAAAGCGGGATCAGCATGCCCCACGGTTGGCGCGCGATCGGCTCTGGTACAATCGAGTTGGCGCCGCTCATTGCGCTGTCCCTGAGTTGGTCGCTGATCCCGCAGCCGGGCTAGCGGGCGCATCGGTTGGGCGCGGGATTACGATATCTGGCGGCGGGCTGCCCACTGCGGTCGGGTCTGAACGCGGTGCGATCACGTCGTTAGCGATGGCTTCGGATTGAGCGGCTGCAACGCGCGCTTCTGCCTCGACCTGGTCGAAAATATCCTCATCACGGCGGGGCGGAGCCACCACTTGTTCTCCGCGTTCAGCTGCATAGGCGGCGTAACGCACATCAAGCCGTTCCTGCGCGGTTCCGCCCCATTGCTTCTCAAGGGCTCTTAGCTTTTCCAGGCCTAATTGCGGGTCGAACATGAAGGTCATGACGTCGCGCGCGATGGGGTATGCTGCGCCAGAGCCGCCGCCATGCTCGATCACCACCGCGCCGGCATAGCGGGGATTGTTTAGCGGGGCGAAGAAGGTGAAGAGCCCGTGATCGCGATATTTCCAAGGGCCGGACCGCCCGTCTGATACTGACAGTGACACGACCTGAGCGGTGCCGGTCTTGCCCGCCATCTTGATGTCATCGAACGGCAATCGTCCACGTCCGGCGGTGCCCGGCCCGTTCACCACATCGCTCATGGCCTGACGAATATAGGATATCTCGTCTTCGCGAAAATTGTAGTTCAAGGGGTCGGGCGCGGTGCCACCCAGCACCAATCGCGGGTTCAGCGCGCGCCCAGTTGCCAGCCGCGCACTCATAACAGCGAGTTGCAGGGGACTGGCGAGATAATACCCTTGCCCGATCGAAGCGTTGACTGTGTCGAACGGTTGCCAATCGCGCCCGAACTTGTTCAGTTTCCACTCGGGCCTCGGGACAGTGCCATAAAACTGACTGGTCACGGGCAGGGGGAATTCCTGCCCCATGCCAAGCTGTGTCGCCATCTCGGCCACCTTGTCGAAGCCGACTTGCTGGGCAAAGTGATAGAAATAGCTGTCGCAGCTTTGGTAGATGGCCTTGGCCATGTCGACTACGCCGTGATTGCTCCAGCAGTTGAAGAAGCGATTGCCGATCCTTCGCCCACCGCCGCAAACGATCGTTTCTTCCGGCTTCACGCCCGCTTTCATGAACGCCATGCAGTGCATGGGTTTGACGGTGGAGCCGGGCGGGTAGAGCCCTTTCAACACCTTATTGCGCAGCGGTACGCGCTCATCCTCGCGCAGCATCGAATATTCAACGCTGCCAATCCCGTCGGAAAAGCTGTTTGGGTCGAAGCTGGGCATCGAAGCCATGCAGAGCAGATCGCCGGTCTGGCAATCCATCACAACCACAGAGCCGGACTCGAGCCCGATACGGCGGGCGGCATAATCCTGTAGCGGGCCATCGATCGTCAGGCGCACCGGATCGCCCTGAATATCCTCGCGCGTTTCCAGATCGCGAATGATGCGCCCTGATGCGGTCACCTCCACCCGGCGCGCGCCCGGCTCCCCGCGCAGCTCCTGCTCGAACTGTTTTTCCAGCCCATCCTTGCCGATCTTGTAGCCGGGCGTGATGAGCAGTGGATTGCGCTCTTCCTCGTCATATTCCTCAGCATTGGCGGGGCCGACATAGCCGATCAGGTGCCCCACGCTCGGCCCGGTAGGGTAGAAGCGTGAAAAGCCGCGCTGGGGCACAACCCCTTGCATATCGGGCAGGCGAACGCTGAGCGCTGCGAATTGTTCGTAGTTAAGACCGCTGGCGACTTCGACCGGTTGGAAACCGCTGACCTGCGCGACCTTTTGCTTAAGGTCGGCAATGCGGCCCGGGTTGAGCTCCAACAGGTCGCCAAGCTGGTCAATCGTGGCATCCGCATCGTTCAGCCGATCAGGAATGAGGTCCACACGGAAGTCGGCCCGGTTGGAGGCGAGGGGGGCACCGTTGCGGTCGAGAATCCAGCCACGGCGCGG
The DNA here is from genome assembly GCA_038529875.1 of Pseudomonadota bacterium. Lineage (GTDB taxonomy): Bacteria > Pseudomonadota > Alphaproteobacteria > Sphingomonadales > Sphingomonadaceae > Erythrobacter. The sequence continues at coordinate 3,904 of JBCBDF010000123.1, forward strand.
TGGGATCAGCGTCAGATTGACCCGGTTGCTCTCGGACTCAACGCGGTATTTCTCGTTCTCGGCAATGGCGAGATAGCCCATCCGCACCGCCAGCAACACGCCGACCCCGCCCATGACTGAGCCGATCACCATGCTGCGCCGGTCAAACGTATTCTTCAGGGTCGAGGCGTTGACAACGGGCTGATTGCGGCGACGCTTCGCCATCAGCCAATCCTCCGCGAGCGGGAAAGCCGGAATCGATCAAGCCATGCAACCATGCGCGAGGTTATCGGATAGAGCAGGACAGACAGCAAGAGTTGCGGCACCGCGGCAATGAGTTGGTGAATAGTGAGGGTGGCGCCGGAAAGCACCATTGCGGCGAAGATGTAGAGAAAGATCGCTAAACCGCCCGTGAACCAATCCTGCCAGAAACCGCGCCATGGGAAGCGCGTCTCAATCATTTCGAGCGCAACCATAGTAAGCGACCACAGCATGATCGCACTACCAAAAGGCTGTCCGCTGAACAGATCGTCGAACGCGCCAAGCGGTACACCAACCCACATCGGCAGCAGGCCAGGTCGCATGATGCGCCATCCGAGCAGGATCAGGAACCCGAGCGGAGGCGCAACGGGCATAACATCGGCCAGCAGCAGGAACGGCAGCAACGACCCCAGCAGGATCGAACCATATGGTACAATGCTGGCGCGCAGCGGCGACTGAGTGCGGTTTATCCGGCTGCCATAGCGATCCGAGCGAGCCGATGGGCTGTAGCGCTCCATTACTCCCCGATCTCCAGCTCAGCCGGGGTCTGCGCGCTGTCGACTGCCTCGGGTTGCCAGATTGGTTCGACCGAGACGTAATCGGTGGCGGAGGGATCGGCGATCAGGCGGGCAATGCCGCCGTCGCTCGTCACTTCACTGAGGATGGCAACCGCGACGCCTGGGCGGTAGTATCCGCCTGCTCCGCTGGTGACGAAGACATCGCCAACCTCCAGCGGATTGAGGCCGAGATTGATCAAGCGGATACGCAGCAGGCCATCGCCGCGCCCTTCGGCAAAGGCGACGGTCGCATCCGAGGCGCGGCGCACAGGTAGTACGCTCTCGCTATCGGTCAGGAGGAGAATGCGTGACGTGCTCCGCGAAACCTCAAGTACGCGGCCCACCACACCGCGTGGCGAGCGGACCGGCATGCCCACTTCGACCCCATCCGTTCGCCCTGCGCCGAGATAGGCGAAGCGGCGGCTGCTCGACGAGCTGGAGCCGACCAGGCGCGCGGTCACGACTGGTTCGATCTCGCTTTCTGCAAGGTCCAGCAGCGCTTTTAACCGGGCGTTTTCCTGCTCAACCGCCTCTGCCTCTGCCAGGCGTATGCGCGCAATCTCGACCTCTTCCTGCAGGGCCACGTTCTTGCTGCCCGCGCGGTAATAGGCCTTGATGGATTCCCAGATGCCGCCCGACGTGTCACGAACAGCCGCAGTGCCTTCGCCTGCCGGCGCGGCGACATCGGTGGCTGCTCCGCGCAAATCGTCAAAGGTGCTGGGTTGCCACAGCGAGATCGCGAGCAGTCCCGCGCCCGCAAGCGCGCCGAGACCGGCCAGAAGGTAGCCGGTGAAGACGGAATATTGCGCCCGTTTCGAATGGCCCGAGCGCCGGGATGAATTCGGCGCCATGCCCGTTTCTCCCCAATTGTGCCGATCAGGCGGTCATCAAAACGCCGCGATAGATCGGATCTTCCATAGCCCGGCCCGTGCCCACCGCAACGCAGGTGAGCGGGTCTTCGGCGATGGAAACAGGCAAGCCCGTTTCCTCACGCAGATGATCGTCCAGCTTGCGGATCAGCGCGCCGCCACCAGTGAGCACGATGCCCTGATCGACGATATCGGCGGCCAGTTCCGGTGCGGTGTTTTCCAGTGCGATCCGTACGCCTTCTACGATAGCGCCGATTGGCTCTGACAGAGCCTCTGCGACATGCGCCTGGTTGATGGTAATTTCCTTGGGTACGCCGTTCACAAGGTCGCGGCCCTTGATCACGATGGATTCGCCGACGCCATCTTCGGGCGTCACGGCGATGCCGTAATCCTTCTTGATCCGCTCGGCGGTGGAATCCCCGATCAGCAGGTTGTGATGTCGCCGCACATAAGAGACGATGGCTTCATCCATCTTGTCGCCGCCGGTACGCACCGATGTGGTGTAGGCGAGGCCGCGCAGCGATAGCACTGCAACTTCCGTCGTGCCGCCACCAATATCGACCACCATGCTGCCGACCGGCTCTGTCACCGGCATGTCGGCACCGATGGCCGCCGCCATCGGCTCCAGAATCAGGTGCACTTCGGATGCGCCCGCATTAGAGGCCGCATCGCGGATCGCGCGACGTTCAACCGACGTAGAGCCCGAGGGCACACAGATCACGATCTCGGGATAGCGGAACAGGTTGCGCTTGCCATGCACCTTACGAATGAAGTGCTTGATCATTTCCTCGGCGATTTCGATGTCGGCGATCACGCCGTCGCGCAGCGGACGGATCGCTTCGATCGTGTCCGGCGTTTTACCCATCATCATCTTCGCGTCGTCGCCCACCGCCTTGACGCGCTTGATCCCGTTGATCGTCTCGATGGCAACAACCGACGGCTCGTTCAGGATGATGCCCTGATCCTGAACATAGACCAGCGTATTCGCGGTCCCCAGGTCGATTGCCATATTTTGAGAACCGAATTTGAACAGGTTGGAAAGAAAGCTCATTTTTATCGTTTTTCCGTGGATTTCAGGCCCCGTGTCGCAGACCCCCTGCGCCCATTTGACCCCAATAATGACAACACAATTATCGCGTAGCGAATCCCGTACGAAAAGGTCAAAATATTTGTTTAAAGAGGCAAGGATTTTCCCCGGAAGCCCTCGAAATTGCGGCGTGTGACGTCTAGCATACGACAAATGCCGCTTATTCGCCGCCTTCCCAGTGATCTCGTCAACCGCATTGCCGCTGGCGAAGTGGTCGAACGACCTGCTGCGGCACTGAAAGAGCTGGTCGAGAACGCGATTGATGCCGGTTCGTCGCGAATCGCTATCAAGCTGACCGATGGTGGCTTGACGCGGTTCGAGGTCACCGATGACGGCTGCGGAATGGAGCCGGACGAAATGGCGCTCGCGCTCGAACGTCATGCCACGTCAAAGTTACCGGACGACGCGATTGAGCAAGTGGCCAC
>JBCBDF010000124.1:0-6973 GCA_038529875.1 Pseudomonadota bacterium
CGGTTTGATGATGCGCCCGAGCGATTTAAGGCAGGCCATTCGGCTGACCGGTTTTCTGGTGCGTCCGGCGTGCTGTTCGAACAGGCTATGGCGCAAACGCGCATGGCCATCTGCCTGTGCGATCCGCACCAGCCTGACCTGCCGATAATCTTTGCCAACCGGGCCTTCCGCCGCCTGACTGGGTATTCCGAACAAGAAATTCTCGGCCGGTCTTGCCGGTTCCTGCAGGGTCCGGAAACCGACCATGAACCGGTTGCCCGCATTCGCGAGGCGCTGGCTAATGAAGATGTGGTGGTGGTCGAGCTGCTGAACTATCGCAAGAACGGCACGACCTTCTGGAACGCGCTCCACCTGGGGCCGATCTACAACCAGCAGGGTGAGCTGGTCTATTTCTTCGGCAGCCAATGGGACGTCTCCGATGTGCGGGCGGCGCGCGACGAAGAGCGCCATGCGAAGGAAATGGCACGCGAGCTTTCGCACCGCATGAAGAATATGTTCGCGGTGATCTCCGGCATTGTGAACGTCACCGGCCGGGTGCGCGGGATCCGGACGGAGGCTGCGGAAATCAATTCGCGCATCCAGGCTCTTGGCCGCGCTTATGAGACAACGCTGGACGACGCCTCATCGGGTAGCATCGATATTGGCGAGGCGATCAAGGCGGTGCTGCTACCCTATGACAACGATGAAGATCGTATGGTGCTAGGCGGTGGCAACGGGGTGCGCATGTCATTCGCGATTGTTTCGATTGTGGGCCTTATCCTGCATGAGCTGGCCGCGAACGCGACCAAGCATGGGGCCTGGACCGCCGAGCAAGGCAAGGTCACGGTCAATTGGCGCGCCGCTGATGATAGAGCGGGCCTGATTGTAGAGTGGATTGAAGAGGGCGGCCCGCAAGTCGACCCGGCTGCAATCACGGCTGGAACTGGTACGGCAATCGTCGATCGCCTGCTCACCACGGCCGAAGGCTCGATCGAGCGGACATGGAACGAAAGCGGGCTGTCGGTCATTATCACTGTACCCACCGGAAAAGTGTAATGGCTGAGGACTACACGATATTAATGCTCGAAGATGAGCCCCTGATCCTGCTGGATTTGGAGTTTGCCGCAGAGGATCGTGGTTGCAGGGCTGTCACGGCTACCAACAGCGACGCAGCGCTAAAGCTTATCACTCAGCATGGTTCGGGAATCGACCTTGCGATACTCGATGTTTCACTGGGTGGAGGAAATACCTGCTTCCCCGTTGCCCATGAACTGGACAAACTTGGTATTCCCTACATCCTGCATTCCGGCGACCTTGACCGTCATAATGAACGGATCAGAAAGCTACAGGCTCAGCTGGTTGCGAAGCCCGCTTCGGCCGCAAAGGTAATCGCCGCCGCCATCGCCCATTCGGAAGGCGAGAACACACAATCGGTCAGGCTGGCTGCCGAATAGACTTACAGGCGCGTCAAGCGTGAAGCGATGCGCTGAATGGCGCACCGCCGCACCGAACCTTAGAACAACCCGGGAATTTCATACTGCGCGGCGTTGGGGCGTTCGGGCTGCAACAGGGTTTGCCCTGCGGCACCTTGTGCCTGTTGCACACCCGCGGCGCTGATGGCCGTGCAGGTTCGACCGCCCAGGAAGTCCAGCGCCGCAGCGATAGAGGCCTCGTTCGGGTCGCCGAATTGAGTGAAAATGTCATCCTCTGCGCGGCAGGTATTGGCCACTTCGCTTGCGAGCCCGGTATAATACTCACCATTGCCATCGGCATTGTTGGTCTGGAATGTCACCGCCCGCACGCGCAGATCGCACGCATCGAGATCAAAGCCGAACTGGCCGACCGGCTTGCCGAATGTGTCGTCGCCAATTAGCGCCAGATTGTTGCCGAGATAGGGGATCATCGAATTGATCACCAATTCGCTGGCCGATGCAGTGCCGCCGCGACCGATAAAGGCGATTTTGGTTGGCTGGATCGCATTCGGCTCATTCTCGAATAGCTCGGTCGAGTTTTCTGCTGACTTCGAATCGCGCAGCACCGTCTCGCTCCAAATCTGGCCAACCTGACCCCCGCCAAGCAAATCGCCGAGCGTATCGGCAACGTCGACCAAGCCTCCGCCATTGTAGCGGAAATCGATGATCAGCTCGGTTACGCCTTGAGCCTGGAACGTCGCGAAGGCATCGCGCAATTGGTCCGATGCGTCGGACACGATGAAAGTTCGCAGGTTGAGATAGCCGACGCTCTTGCCCGCGTCATTGAGCACCAGCGTGCCATAGCGATCAGACACCGGATCGAGCGAGAAATCTGCTTTTACAATGCTCGATTCTGTCGTAACCCCGGTCGCGGTCCGGAATTGCAGCACGCGCGCCAGACCCGCAGTTGATGCCCCAAGCGCGTCGATGACTGCTTGCGGTCCACCGGAGGCCATCAGCGAGGAGATCGTCTGCAAATTGGCGCTGGTGGTGCCCACCGCTAGCAGCTCCGTTCCGCGGTCAATACCGGCACCGAAACCCGGCGCATTCTCATATGCCTCAAGCACGAAGACGCGGTTATTGACCGTGTCATAACCCAGACGAATGCCAAATCCGGCGCTTGAGCCGGAATTGATCAGCGCGTTTTCTTCGGCAATCGACGTTGCGAAGGTGAAACCGCGATCGCGCGATTGCGCGCGGGCTGGAGCGACAAGAGCATCGAGATAGGTCTGCACGTCGCTGAAGTTGCTAGCCGAAGCCGACGTATCGACCAGGCTGGGGAACAGATACCACTCATCGACAACGGCGCGGGCAAAATCCTGTTGCTCCCGGATCGAGCAGCCACCGGTGCTGCTACCACCGCCTCCACCGCCACCGGCGATTGCCCCGCCTGTTGGCGTCGTTGATGCTTCACTCCCGCCGCATGCGGCAAGAGAAATGGCAAGCGTAATGGTAAGGGCTGTGCGACCAATGGTCATTTGGGTGCGACTCCGGATCGAAAGGTATGAGAGAATGTGTTTTTTGAAGTGTTCAGCATGGCGGATGAACCATGTGTGAGCAAGATTTCAGGGTTAACGCAGGCGAATTTTGTCCCTTATGCGCCTTTCTTCACCGCAAGATTCGCTCAGGAAAGCCCGTTTGGGGCTGATTTTTCACGAATTTGGCCAAGTTTTCCTCAGAAACCGGGGCAAAGCGCCCTCCGGCATCTCGTCTTGTCGGTATGAAGCGCCTAACTTCCGCTCACGAATTTGGAGGAAACACCCTCGATGACCGAAGTGCCTGACTGGCTGACAGCAGCAATCCCTGCGCCCGCGCGGCACGGGGGGCTGGCAATTGCGCGGCTGGGTAGCGAACGCAATCTGGGTCGTGGCGGGATGAAGCTGAGCAGTCCGGCATTTGCCGCCGGTGAAGAGCTCGATCCGTGTTTCAGTGCCGAAGAAGAAGATGCCGTCGCCCCGCCGCTGGAGTGGAATGCGCCGCCGCCAGGCACGCAGGAATTGATCCTGATCGTCGAGGATGGATCAAGCGCCGACGATGAGCCCGTATGCCATTGGCTGGTATGGGGCCTCAAGGGGCAAAAGGGCATGCTGCTGGAGGGAGAGGTTCCTCCGCGCACAGGCAAGAATTCCAAAGGCAATTCGGAATGGCTGCTGCCAGATCCGGCTGAAGGTGAAACGCGGCATTACGTGTTTCAGCTGTTCGCCACCGAATTGCCACTGACATTGATGCCCGGGGCGAGCCGTGAGGATTTGCTCGCGTCGCTCGAGGGCACAATTACCGGCTGCGCCGTTCTCGTCGCGCCGTTCACTGGGTCAGCCGTCGAAGAAGACGACTGGGCCGAAGACGAAGTTTGAGTGTAGAAATATTCGTTTTATTTTTTTGAAACCCACCACCACTGAATAAGGAGAGGGATTATGGCTGGAAAGACCAACGCACTGCAGAAACCGGTGCAACTTTCATCTGAACTTGAGAATGTAATCGGCAAAGGTCCGATGACGCGCGCGCAAGTGACGTCGAAAATCTGGGAATACATTAAGGGCAACAGCCTGCAGGACAGCAAAGACAAGCGTCAGATCAATCCTGATGCGAAGCTTGGCGCGGTGATCGGTAAAGACCAGATCTCCATGTTCAAGATGACTGCTGCGGTGTCTAAGCACCTTACCTAATCGTGGATATCACCGGCGGCGAAATGGCCAATTGGTCACGCCGCCGGTCCACAATGCCAGCCAGATGAAAATCGGCTGAGCGATCATTCTGGGCACATGATAGCCCAGACCCAGGCCGCCATCCGCGCTCGCCATATCCATGGCAAAATGGTTGATATTGGCCGGCCATACGCACACCGCATACAGCGCCAATCCTATCCCCGCGGCCCTCCCCAGGCTATGCGAGAACGGCTGTAAAAGGCCGATTGCGCCCGCGATCTCCGCTACACCGGTCCAGTAGATCACGCTTCCCGGCGCGGGCACCCAATCGGGTGTGATGGCCAGGAACGGTTCCGGACGGACGATGTGAGCGTATCCGGCATAGGCATATAATGCCGCCAGCAGCACGCGCAGCGTCGCCCGGACCCATTGTTTGCGAGTTTCCCCGCTACCTGAGCTGATCGCTGCGTTCGTGCTCATCGTCGTTTCCCCTCCAAGGCTCGCAATAAGCGGGCTTTCCATCGGCCCTGCGCTTGCTAAGACATGATCGTAGAGGATTCCAGCCCAGTTTAGGAGCCGCATCAGCGATGAAATACGCCGCCACCCTGCTAACCACCGCCATTCTCATGACAACGCCGCTCGCTGCACAGGATGCAGAGGCGGATGTGGGTGTTCCCGATCCGGCTGAAGCGCTTGCCGCGGCGGCGCTTGAGGCGGCACCGGTGTTCGACGGGCACAATGATGTGCCGATCCAGCTACGCGCGCGGTTCGATAACAAGATCAATGATTTCGATTTCGTCGATACGACCGATACCGGGGCAACGCATCCGCAGGGCAGGGTGATGCACTCCGATTTGACCCGGCTGGCTGAGGGTAAGGTCGGCGCGCAATATTGGTCGGTCTATGTGCCGACCAGCATCACCGAGCCCGAAGCGGTGCAGATGACGATGGAACAGATCGACGTGATGAAGCGCCTGATCGCACGCTATCCCGAGCAGCTGGAATTCACCCTAACGGCCGACCAGGCTGAGAGCGCGATGGCTCAGGGCAAGATCGCCTCTTTCCTCGGTATGGAAGGCGGGCATTCGATTGGCTCAAGCCTCGCTGTGCTGCGCCAAATGTACGATCTGGGCGCGCGCTATATGACGATCACGCATTCCAAGAACACGCCGTGGGCCGATAGTGCCACCGATGCGCCGGAACATGGCGGACTCACCGATTTCGGCAAGGATTTGATCCGCGAGATGAACCGGATCGGGATGCTCGTCGATCTCAGCCATGTCAGCGAAAAAACGATGATGGATGCGCTGGATGTGGCTCAGGCCCCGGTGATTTTTAGCCATTCAGGCGTGCGTGCGGTGAACGGCCACGCGCGCAACGTGCCCGATGGTGTTTTGGCGCGTTTGCCGGAAAATGGCGGTTTGGTGATGGTCGTTGGCCTTCCGGGCTTCCTCAACGAAGATGCGCGGCAATGGTATGCGGCGCGACAGGCAGAGGAGGCCAAGCAAAAGGCGTTGCTGCAGGGGCAACCCGCTTTGGTGTCAGCGGCGATGGAGGTGTGGGATGAAGTGAATCCCGAGCCGCCAACTCCCGTGAGCCAGATGGCGGATCATATCGGGCACAATGATGTGCCGATCCAGCTACGCGCGCGGTTCGATAACAAGATCAATGATTTCGATTTCGTCGATACGACCGATACCGGGGCAACGCATCCGCAGGGCAGGGTGATGCACTCCGATTTGACCCGGCTGGCTGAGGGTAAGGTCGGCGCGCAATATTGGTCGGTCTATGTGCCGACCAGCATCACCGAGCCCGAAGCGGTGCAGATGACGATGGAACAGATCGACGTGATGAAGCGCCTGATCGCACGCTATCCCGAGCAGCTGGAATTCACCCTAACGGCCGACCAGGCTGAGAGCGCGATGGCTCAGGGCAAGATCGCCTCTTTCCTCGGTATGGAAGGCGGGCATTCGATTGGCTCAAGCCTCGCTGTGCTGCGCCAAATGTACGATCTGGGCGCGCGCTATATGACGATCACGCATTCCAAGAACACGCCGTGGGCCGATAGTGCCACCGATGCGCCGGAACATGGCGGACTCACCGATTTCGGCAAGGATTTGATCCGCGAGATGAACCGGATCGGGATGCTCGTCGATCTCAGCCATGTCAGCGAAAAAACGATGATGGATGCGCTGGATGTGGCTCAGGCCCCGGTGATTTTTAGCCATTCAGGCGTGCGTGCGGTGAACGGCCACGCGCGCAACGTGCCCGATGGTGTTTTGGCGCGTTTGCCGGAAAATGGCGGTTTGGTGATGGTCGTTGGCCTTCCGGGCTTCCTCAACGAAGATGCGCGGCAATGGTATGCGGCGCGACAGGCAGAGGAGGCCAAGCAAAAGGCGTTGCTGCAGGGGCAACCCGCTTTGGTGTCAGCGGCGATGGAGGTGTGGGATGAAGTGAATCCCGAGCCGCCAACTCCCGTGAGCCAGATGGCGGATCATATCGATCATATTCGCGAGCTGATCGGGGTGGAATACATCGGAATTGGCGCTGATTTCGACGGCATGCCGACCGGGCCGGTTGGGATGGAGGATAGCGCGGGCTATCCGGTGCTGTTCGCCGAATTGGCGCGCCGTGGTTATTCGCAGGCTGAGCTGGAGATGATTGCCAGTCGCAACGCCATGCGGGTCCTGCGCGCAGCCGAGCGCTATTCCAGCAACGTTGCGAATATGCCTCCGATAGAGACCCTGATCGAGCCGTCCGAATAATCTGGAGCGATCACGCGTACCTTTGCGGGGCCGCGCGCACTCAGATCGATCAGCCGTAAAGTGCGGGCAGCACCCAGACCAAGGTCATCGCTACGACAGCGGCAAGCAGGCT
>JBCBDF010000125.1:0-6879 GCA_038529875.1 Pseudomonadota bacterium
ATTCACCGCATTTCGTCGAAGCCTGAACTTTCTCGCTTGCAACGGGAGCCGCTGCTGCTAGTGGCGTGTTACGTTATCTCATTATTTCAATTCGATCAGGGACGATCATGACGCTACAATTTTCTCTCGGAGCCAACTCACGCTCGAAGACCTCCTACATTGCGCTTGCCGCCTCGCTTGGCGTTGCCAGCATGGCCACTCCGGCCATCGCGCAGAGCCAGTCAGACGCGCAGACTGATGAAGCATCCAGCCAAGAGCGGATCGAAGACGATCTGCACACCCGCCAGGTCGATGCAGAGGGCACCATTGTCGTCAGCGCAGCGGGCCTGAGGCAGCTCGATATCCTGGCCGGCACTTCGGTGTTTGAGGCCGCCGACATCCAGCGCAACCTTGATGGTCAGATCGGTGAGGTGCTTGCTAAGCTACCTGGCGTGTCGGCCAGCGGCTTCGCCCCGGGTGCCTCGCGCCCCGTGCTGCGCGGCTTCCAGGGCGAGCGCGTTCGCGTGCTGATCGATGGGCTTGGCACTTCGGATGTGTCGAACACTTCGGTTGACCATGCGACGACGATTGACCCGCTGACCGCCGAGCGGATCGAAGTCCTGCGCGGCCCCGCGGTGCTGCTTTATGGCAGCCAGGCGATTGGCGGCGCGGTCAACGTGATCGACAAGCGTATTCCGCAGCGCATTCCGGATGAGAACATCCATGTGGATGCAATTGCAGCGTGGAATTCGGCGACGGATTTGCGCAATGGCGGCGCGTCGATCGACCTGCCGATTGGCTCGAATTTCGTGTTCCATGTCGATGGTTCCTATCGCGAGACCGATGACCTTGAGATCGGTGGTTTGCAGATTTCGCGCGCGCTGCGTGAAGAGATTTTCGCACTCGCTGACGAGGAAGAGCTGGAAGGTGAAGTGGAAGAGGCCGCCGAACTGCGCGAGACGGCTGCGCAAAGTGGTTTCGTGCCCAACAGCGCTACACAAACCTGGACGATCAACACCGGCTTCGGTCTGATCCTGGGCGAAAGTACCTTTGGCGCCTCAATCGGTTGGTATGACACCGAATATGGCGTCCCTGGTCGCCCGGGGACCGAGCATGCGCATGAAGATGATGACGATGGTGCAGATGATGAAGAGGAAGGCGAAGAAATTGTCACGATTGGCCTCGAACAATTTCGTGCGGATTTCCGCGGCGATATTGCACTCGGCGATGGTTTCTTCCAGCGATTGAAGCTGCGCGTCGGCTACTCTGACTACACCCATACAGAGTTTGAGGGCGATGAGATCGGGACTGTATTCGACAGCGAATCGATTGAAGCGCGCCTTGAACTCACGCAAAAAGAAACCGGCCCGCTGCGCGGTTCGCTGGGTGTGCAATACACCTATCGCGATTTCTTCGCCGAAGGTGCGGAGGCTTATGTACCGCCAAACATTACCGACCAGTTCGCGGTCTTCGCAGTGCAGGAATATGGCAGTGGGCCGTTCCAGATCGAGGCCGCAGGGCGGATTGAGCTGACCGATGTCGAGGCACAATCGGTCGGCGTGGCCCGCGATTTCGAGACGTTCTCAGGCGCTTTGGGTCTTATTTGGGAAGGCGAACAGGCGCTGCGCGCAGGCGTGAACCTGTCGCGGGTCGAACGCGCGCCGAGCGCCGAGGAGCTGTTCTCCAACGGTCCGCATATCGCAACGCAGGCGTTTGAGATCGGTGACCCAACATTCGACACCGAAAGCGCATGGGGCGTCGAGGCGTTCGCGCGCGGGAACATCGGCACAGCGCAGTTCAGCGTCGCCGTGTTCCAGCAATGGTTCGACAATTACATTTTCCTCGAAGAAACCGCCGATGAGGAAGATGGCCTGCCCGTGTTCGTCTATCTGCAAGACGATGCGAGCTATTTCGGGGTTGAAGGCGAAGTGACCCTGCCGTTCTATAATGATGGCAACCTGACTTTGCTGGCCGATGTGCGCGGGTCCTACATCAGTGCAGAACTGGACGATGGTTCAGCGATCCCGCGTATCCCGCCGATTGAATTGCTAGGCGCGCTGGAAGCGCAAACCCCGGCATTCGACGTGCGCGCAGAAGTGCAATGGTTTGGCGAGCAGGATGATGTCGCCGCGTTCGAAACCGAGACCGATGCTTTCGCGCTGGTCAACGCGTCGGTCGCTTGGCGTCCACTGCCGAGCCGGGAAAACGTGACCGTGCTGGTTGGCGTGGACAATATCTTCGATGTGGTCGGTCGCCGCCATGCGAGCTTTACGAAAGACTTTGTGCCGCTCGCCGGGCGTAACGCCAAGGCCAGCGTTCGCCTGTCTTTCTAACATTTGCGGCCTTATCGACGCACAAAAAAGGGGACGGGCTTGGCGCCTGCCCCCTTTCAGTTTCTGGTTGTCGGTAGCCTTAGTTTTCAGCTGCGAAGCTTAGCTCAGCATGCTCTTCCAGCCGCTTGACCAAATCTTCCCCGAGGAATGACCCCGGAGTTCCAATTCCGCCGCCTGCATCGCAGGATAGCAGCGCGATGGCCGTCTCGCCGATCATCCGACTGGTCGATCCATAGCCGGGATCATACTTGCCTTTAACGCCGTATTTGAGGCTCTCGCCATCGGGCATGTCGGCAACGAATACGACATCGTAAAAGCCGTTCTCGCGCTCTTCCTTGTCCGGTCCTTCGCCGGGCTTGGGCGGCTTCGCACCGAACGGGTTCTTCATCATTTCGGCTGCCGCCTCGGCCATCTTCTTGCCCGCGTCGCCCGGACTGGTCAGCATCATCTCGTCATAGACGAAATCCTCACCATAGGGGTGGCCGAGCAGGAAGTTGGTGCGGTGCACATTCTTGGTGTTGATCGGGGCCATCACGAATGGGGCGGACCATTTTTCGAGGTCTTTCTCATAGGTTGGCACCATGCCCGATGGCTGACTTGGTCCTTCGAAACCCGGCGTCAGGCCGAACGAGCTGCGCAGAATGCCGATCAGTTTCGGGTTCTTGGCAACCGCCTTCATCGTCTCGGTCATGCTGGCGACCGTGCCGCCCGATGCGCCGCCCGCCATGCCGCGCACACGGCCACGGATACGCGGGGCCGGTTTGCCGAAGCGGGCCTTGGCTTCTTTTTGCGCCATCATCACGCCAAGGTCGAAGGGGATCGAATCGAACCCGCTGGAGAAGCAGATGCGCGCGCCGCTCGCCTTGGCGGCCTCGCTGTGCTGATCGATCTTCTCCCGCATCCATGTCGGCTCGCCGCACAGATCGGTGTAGTCAGTGCCGGTCTTGACGCAGGCCTCGACCAGATTGTCGCCATAGAGCTGGTAAGGTCCGACCGTGGTCAGCACCACCTTGGTGCGATTGCACATCGCCTCCAGGCTCGCCATGTCGTCGGCATCGGCCACGACCAGAGGTGTGGTTGCCGGTGCGCCGATTTCGTCGCGAACCGTCTCGAGCTTTTCGAGACTGCGACCGGCCATCGCCCATTTCGGCGCGTCCGCTGCATCGCCATATTCGCGCACGTAATGTTCGGCGACAAGACGCCCGGTAAAGCCGGTTGCGCCATAGATGATGATGTCGAATTCGGTGTCTGCCATGCATAACTCTCCTTTGCCGCGCTTGATGCGCGCCGACGGTCAGAGAGTCAAAGACCTTACGGCACGGACGGCTCCAGCCCGCAAGAGATTCCAGCCGGGGAAGCGTAACCCCGCGCTGGCCCATATATTTGCCCGCCCGGTCCTTATAGCTGGTCTCGCAGCGCTCATTGCCTTGCAGAAACAGGAACTGGCATGCGCCCTCATTGGCGTAGATCTTGGCAGGCAGCGGCGTGGTGTTCGAGAACTCCAGCGTCACGTGCCCTTCCCAGCCTGGCTCCAGCGGGGTGACATTCACGATGATCCCGCAACGGGCATAGGTGCTCTTGCCCAGGCAGATCACCAGCACATCTTCGGGCACGCGGAAATATTCGACCGTGCGGGCGAGCGCGAAGGAGTTGGGCGGGATGATGCAGACATCGGTCTTGCGATCCACCAGGCTATCCGCGTCGAAGCTTTTGGGATCGACCGTCGCTGAGTTTACATTGGTGAAGATCTTGAATTCGTCCGCCACGCGCGCGTCATAGCCATAGGATGACAGGCCGTAGGAGATCACGCCCTCGCGCCGCTGAGCCTCTACGAACGGCTCGATCATGCCTTCGCTTTCGGCCTTGGACCGAATCCATTTGTCTGAGAGAATCGCCATGACTGAGTGATTCCCGAAGGTGCCGTGCGGGGCAAGGTGAGGTGCGGATTTATCTGGGGGGAGTCTTGGGTGCGCGCCGTTGGTGATTGAAAGAGGTCGGTCGGCTAAAGACCTTGAAGTCGTCATCCCCGCGAAGGCGGGAATCCAGGGCGGAGCCGCGCCATGGCCAATCTGGATCCCCGCTTTCGCGGGGATGACGAAAGGAGTGGTTGAGGTCAGCTCCCCACCCAAAAAGCATCAGCCCATTGGCGGAGCTTACAATCCACCAACAGGCGCGGCCCGAGTCCTTAAATACTCTTCGCGCCCAGCTGCGCATTGAGTCCCGTCACATGGTTCAGCCATTTCTTCGGGCGGCGCAGCATGTCCTTGGGATACTCAACCTTAAGCCCGACGATCTTCGCCATCGCGCCGACGAAATGGATGCAATTGCGCGTGTCGAGGTCGTAATATTTGCCCGGCGCATCGCGCCATGCCTGCACTTCGGCCTTGATCCGGTGATATTGCGCATCCGTCAGCGTGACGGAAAAATGCCGGTTGGTCTTCTTGAGATATTTGGGCTTCTCGATGCTGATATCGTGCACCACCGGACCGTTGAGTATCGCTGGCGAGACCTTCTTGGCGGTAAAGCCATAATTCTCGTTCACCACCTGCCCCGTGCTGTCGAGCGTGCCCTCCAGGGCGATGAAGGTATGCGGATAGCGCCCGAACAGGACCGATCCGTTGAAGCTGTGAAAGTGCATTTCGACCGCCGCAAAGGCCGGGCCGCTCCACACGAGCGCCAAGAGCGTAAAAACAAGAGTGAAAAGCCGTTTCATGCGGTGTGCATTAAAGCGAATCTGTTTCAACTCGCAAGCGGCTGACCAAGCAGGCTCGCATTACCGCCCGCCGCTGTTGTATCGACGCACGTCACGCGCTCGGTTGCGAAGCGCGCAAGGTAATGCGGCCCGCCGGCCTTTGGGCCGGTGCCGGACAGACCTTCTCCGCCAAAGGGCTGGCTTTCGACCACCGCGCCGATCTGATTGCGATTGACGTAGAAATTGCCGACTTTTGCTGTCCGTTCGACCAGATGGCGCATGGCCTCAATCCGGCTGTGGAGGCCCAGGGTCAATCCGTATCCTGTGGCGTTGATATCGGCGATCACCTGCTCGATTTCGCCCGCGCCAAACCGCGCGACATGCAGGACGGGGCCGAAATTCTCGCGCTTTAGGTCCAGGATCGAGTCCACTTCGATAATGGTCGGTGCGACAAAGCAGCCCTTGCCGGTATCGGATGAAAGTTCGCTGCGCCAGACTGTGCCGCCCAATTGCTCGCGCCGGGCCACGTGCCGCTCCAACGCCGCCTGCGCGTCGGGATCGATCACCGGACCGACATCGGTTGAGAGATGGGCTGGATCACCAACACTCAGTGCATCGAACGCGCCGTGGATCATCTCCAGCATCGTGTCCGCCACGTCATCCTGCAGGTAAAGCACGCGCAAGGCCGAACAACGCTGCCCTGCGCTCTGGAATGCGCTGGCGACGACATCGCGCACCACCTGTTCGGGCAAGGCAGAGGAATCGACGATCATCGCGTTCTGTCCGCCGGTCTCCGCAATGAAGGTGGCAATCGGGCCATCGCGTGCCGCAAGCGATTGGTTGATCGCGCGGGCTGTCTCGGTCGATCCGGTGAAAGCGACGCCAGCAATGCGCGGGTCGGAGGTGATCATCTGGCCGACATCGCCAGCTCCGGGCAGCAATTGCAGCGCCTCTTCGGGAATGCCTGCTTCGTGACACAGCTTCACCGCTAGTGCGGCGATTAGTGGAGTCTGCTCGGCGGGTTTGGCGATCACCGAATTGCCAGCGGCGAGCGCGGCAGAGGCCATGCCGATGAAGATGGCGAGCGGGAAATTCCACGGGGATATGGTGGCGAACACACCGCGCCCGTGCATCCGCAGCAGGTTTTCCTCTCCGGTCGGACCCGGCAGAGTGGTGGGTTCTGAAAATTGCCCGCGTGCCTCGGCCGCATAATAGCGCAGGAAATCGACCGCCTCGCGCAATTCGAGCACCGCATCGGTGAGCGTCTTGCCTGCCTCGCGCTGGCACAATGACAAGAATTCGGCGGTGTGCGCCTCGAACAGATTGGCGGCCTCTTCGAGCAGCAGCGCACGCTTTTCGCCGCCCAGCGCATCCCAGCCCGGCTGGATCGCGAGCGCGGCGGTGATGGCGTGCTCGACCTCGCCCGTAGTCGCATCGCGACGCGTGCCGACCTGGCGGGTGAGGTCATGCGGCATGGTGATCGGTGCGATTTCTCCCGGCTCGCTCGCGGGGAAAGTCGGCTCGGCATGCCATTGGCGATCAGCGAGCGCTGCAAGCTGCTTTCCGAGCGGGTCGAGCACCAGCGGATCGGCCAGATCGACGCCCGCGCTGGGCGCGCGATAGCCGAAAATGTCGGCGGGCAGCGTGATGTTTGGATTGCGCAGCGGTGCACACGCGGTCAGCTCTGCCACCGGGTCGCCAACCAGATCGGCAGCGGGAATATCGGCATCGCCCATGCGATTGACGAAGCTGGTATTTGCCCCGTTTTCGAGCAGGCGGCGGACGAGATAGGCCAGCAATTCCTTGTGCCCGCCAACCGGCGCGTAGATCCGCACCGGCGTGCGATTGTTGCCTTCGAGCGCGCCAAGCGCGTCA
>JBCBDF010000126.1:0-6836 GCA_038529875.1 Pseudomonadota bacterium
CGCCTGGCGTCGATACCGGTACGCGGATCCGCTTGTCCGGCAAGGGCGAAGCGGGTGCTCGCGGAGCGCCTCCCGGCGATCTCTACATTTTCGTGCATGTCACCCCGCACGAGCTGTTTCAGCGCGAAGGAACGACACTGGCCACGCGCGTTCCGGTCAGCTTTACGACCGCTGCGCTCGGCGGAGAGGTGAAAATCCCTGACCTCGATGGCTCAACCAACACGGTCGAAATTCCCACCGGCATTCAATCGGGCAAGCAATTGCGCGTGCGCGGAGCGGGTATGCCTGTGCTGCAAGGGCGCGGGCGCGGCGATCTCGTGGTCGAGATTGCGGTCGAAACGCCCACCAAGCTCAGCCGAAAACAGAAGGAAATCCTTCAAGAGTTTCGTGAGACCGAGACAGGTGAGGAATGCCCCGAGAGCCGCGGCTTCTTTGACAAGCTGAAAGACGCATTCGGCGCGTGAGCATCGTAATTCCGGCAGTCTGAGATGAAGTAGAGGCATCTCGACAGAGTGCGGCGGCGAGTTTATCTTCTTCCGCGAACTCGGGAGAATGCCATGAAACGCCTTGCTGTTATCGCTCTTGCTGCCACTACGCCGCTGCTTGCGGTTCCCACCTTCGCCCAGCAGAACCTCGACGATGTTGAAATCCGCACAGAGGAAGCGGCGCCGGGTGTTGCGGTGCTGTTTGGCGCGGGCGGTAATATCGGGGTGAGCCATGGCGAAGACGCGACGGTGCTGATTGACGATCAGTTCGCGCCGCTCTCGCAAAAGATCGAAGCTGCCGTGGCAGAGCTGGGCGCGACGCCCGTCAAATACGTGGTGAACACCCACTGGCATTTCGATCATACGGGTGGGAACGAAAACTTCGGCAAGACCGGCGCAACGATCTTCGCGCATGACAATGTCCGCGTGCGGATGGCCGCGGGCGGAACCGCGGCAGGCACCGAAACTCCGCCTGCGCCAAAGGTCGCACTGCCGATCGTAACGTATGGCCAGGGCCTGCGCTTCCATCTCAATGGCGACACGATCAACCTCGCTTTTCTGGGAGGCGGACACACCGATGGCGACAGCGTGGTGATGTGGGACAATGCCAATGTCGTGCACATGGGCGATCTCTATTTCAACATTCCTGGTTATCCGTTCGTCGACGTCCAATCCGGCGGCAGCGTCTACAATTTGATATCTTCGCTCGATCTGGTGCTTGGCATGATCGACGATGAGACGAAGGTCATTCCAGGCCACGGCCCAATGTCTGACAAGGCTGAGCTGACCGATTATCGCGCGATGATTGGCGAGGCGGTTTCACTGGTCGAGGCGCTCCAGGTAGAGGGGAAGAGTCTGGAAGAAGCGGTGGCCGCGAAACCTCTCGCAGACTTCGATCGTGGTGAGGGATTTATCGATGAAGACGGTTTCGTGACTGCTATCTGGAACAGCATGGAAGACTGAGGCAAGGCCTAACGATCAGTCGAAACGGGCCTCGATCTCTGCCCGTAATTCGCGCAACAAGTGTTCGCGGCATCGGCCTACGTCCAACTCTTCGTCGATAATCGCGAGGAAGGCTGCGCGCTTGGCCTTGCGCAATGCCGCAGGCGCCATCCCGCCATCGACGGTCGAGGCGATCAGGTCGATCATCCGCTCTGCACCGTGCAACCGGCCCCAGATGTAGTCGTTTTCGCGATAGAAACGGCTGAAGAAGGCGCCGAAATTGTAGAACTCGATACCTCTCAGGGTGGCGCGTGTGCCGCCTTCGCGGATCGAGCGTGCATCGTCGGGCGAGATGCGATCGACCTTCACAGCATTGTATTCAGTTAGCCCTTCGTTTCGCAGTAGAGGAAGCGTCGCGACGTCGTAGAAAGGGAAGCCCAGATAGGTGAGCAGCATGCGCCGTTTCAGGTTCTTTGGCATCTGCTCCAGAGCCGCGCACAGCATCTCCTCGGCTTTGATATCCGTTTCTGGAAGCAGGCGTTTTTCGGCAAGGTAATCGAGCAATGCGCCGGGACTGTTCAAGACATCGCGGGCGTGACGAACGAACTCATCCCCCAGCGCATGCCGATCATCCGCAGAGTAATAGACAGCAAGGATTTCGTAGATTTTCTCGCGCGCCAGATCGAGCGCATCGTCCGGAATCTCAGGGTCGATTTCCCAATCCCGGGCCAGCCGACGTGCGAGCAGACGCAAACGGCGCAGGCGAAAGCCGACATCATGCGCCCGGAAAAAGGCGATCGCGGCGTCGTTCGCACCGGTGCCGCCATTGGACAATTCGGCGAGGCCTCGGCGCTCCAGCTCGGCCCGCAAGGTATCTGCAATGGGACCGCTATCCGCAAGTGATAGCTCCGGGGCCGCCTCAAGCGCGATCTCCGCAAGCTGGTCGATAATGCCGTTGAACTTTGCTTGAGCATAGGCGTGGAAGGCGAAGCCCGCCCGTTCTGCCGCTGCCTGCTGCGCCTTGGCGCGCCAATTGTGCAGGCGTTTGAGGCTGGGGCTGTCGAGGAAGAATGTCCTGCCGAACAGTCTTTCGACTGCGCCGTCAATTTCGGGCCGCATGCTCTGGACGATGCGATTGAGACGTGCGGCGTCGCGCGATTGCTGCTCCAGCCGTTCCAAATTGTCGCGAATGGGTTGCTCGCGCGGAATGGTGGATAGCGAGCCGAAGATCGCACCGAAGAAGCCGATAGGTTGATTGTCCTGATCACGGATAGAGCCGACCCGGTCGGGGCGCGGATCGATGTAGACGAATCGCCGATCTACCTCGCGCTGTGACGGGCGATCATGCAGCGCGGCGATCGCTCCACCAAAGGGTGCATTCACCAGTACCGATCCATCGATCAATGAGACGTTGTCGGTGGTCCCGTCGCGGACATGTACGGGCATGATCTTATTGAGAAAAGCACCGCGCGATTGCCAATGCGTGCCGCTTTCCGCAGCCAGACGATCAATCTCCGCCAATTGCAAGGGAGGGAAAGCTCCGGGAAAGCTGGCCGTTGCACGCGCGGCAAATACCAGTTCGAGCGGGTTGGCGAAACCATCGCTGCTCTCCACGGGCGCGTAGGCACGCATGCTGATCGGCGTGCGATGTTCGGTCTCTTCGACGATAGGCGGGCTGTTCAGGCGGAGCATTTCCACATGACCACGAAAATCGGTGGCTGTGACGAACAAGTCGATGGGGTGATTGGGGGGAAGCAGCGGCATCCCGCGCTCCCCATCGCGCATGCTCTCCAGCGCTTCGAACAGCAAGGTGGAGAAATTGTCGCCGGAGAACGGCGGGCTGAACCAGCGCCCACGAACCAGGCGAGAGACCTTGTGGCGCACCTCGCTGCGGGTTTCGGGCGACACGCTCTCGCTGACGGCATTGCCCGGGCGGCTCAGCACCCATTCCGCGATGGGCTGGGCCCAGATCTTGGCATAACGCCACATTGGCTCGGCCTCGGGATCGGTCAGCTGAGAGACATCGGCATTCTCTAGCCAAAGGTCGGTCAGCGGCTCCAGCGAGTGGCCGGAATGGATCGCTTGCGAAAGGAACACCGCGTTGATCCCGCCCGCGCTCGCCCCGGTAAGGATATCTGGCATTACGCGCAGCCGCAGGCTGTGATCGCGCTCAATCTCTTTCAGCAATTCGCAATAGACGCCTGCCACCCCGCTGCATGGCGCGTCTCTGTTCGCATGGTAGGATCGGCTTGCCCTCGCGGCGTGCCATATCTCCTTTGTCACGCCGTGCATGTAAACCGCCAGGCTCACGCCGCCATAGCAAACCAGAGCGAGACGAAGTTCCTTTTGGCGCATGCTGAGCGTGATGACGTGGAAAGCGCATCTTGGCAATTGCGTTCCGCAAATGTTCCGCTTAAAGATCGAGCATGGCCAAGACCAAAAGACGATATGTTTGCGCATCATGTGGCTCAGTTTCACAGAAATGGCAGGGGCAGTGCCCGGATTGTTCTGAATGGAACACGATGACGGAAGATGCGCCCGCGACAGTGTTCTCGCAGAAGCATGATCTCTCGCGTGGAGGCCGTGCGCTGGAGTTTGTGTCGCTCGATCAACCTGCAGAACTGCCCAAGCGTCGCGCGACGGGCTTGGCGGAATTTGACCGGGCTTTGGGCGGCGGGCTGGTCCCCGGTTCGGCCGTGCTGATGGGCGGTGACCCGGGGATCGGGAAGTCCACCTTGCTGATCCAGACTGCGGCCACGATCGCGCGAGCGGGTGGCGATGTTGTCTATGTTAGCGGGGAGGAAGCCTCGGGCCAGATCCGTCTTCGCGCCAGCCGACTTGGCATTGCCGATGCGCCTATCCGGCTCGCTTCGGAAACATCGGTTCGCGATATCCTGACAACACTCGGTGCGGGAGAGCCGCCTGCGCTACTTGTAATCGATTCGATCCAGACGATGCATTCCGACACCATTGAGGGCGCGCCGGGAACGGTCAGTCAAGTGCGCGGCTGCGCGCTGGAGCTGATCCGCTATGCGAAGGAAAATGGCACCGCGCTCGTGCTGGTTGGCCACGTCACCAAGGACGGCAATATTGCTGGCCCGCGCGTGCTGGAGCACATGGTCGATGTGGTGATGAGCTTTGAAGGCGAGCGCAGCCATCAATATCGTATTCTGCGCGCGCTTAAAAATCGCTTTGGCGCGGTCGATGAAATCGGTGTGTTTGCGATGGCGACCGAAGGGTTGGAAGAGGTCAGCAACCCTTCCATGCTGTTTCTATCCGGTCGCGATCAACCGCTAGCCGGCAGCGCGGTTTTCCCCGCACTCGAAGGAACGCGACCGGTTCTGGTCGAAATCCAGGCATTGATTGTGCGGTTGCAATCTGGCGCAACGCCGCGCCGCGCCGTGGTTGGCTGGGACAATGGCCGTCTGGCTATGCTGTTGGCGGTGCTTGAATCGCGTTGTGGGCTCAATTTTTCCTCAGCGGAGGTCTACCTAAACATTGCCGGCGGCTATCGGCTATCGGACCCAGCAGCCGATCTGGCCGTTGCGGCCGCGTTGGTTTCGGCTCTTTCGGACAAGCCTCTTCCAGAAAAGTCCGTGTGGTTTGGCGAGGTCTCGCTGGCCGGGGAAATTCGCCCCGTTTCGCATGGGGATTTGCGTTTGCGTGAGGCGGCTAAGCTGGGATTCGCGCGAGGCTACGGTCCGTCCGATGCAAAGCTCAACTCATCGAAGCTCAATTATCGCGGATTGGGACAACTCGCGAACCTCGTTGACCATGTCGTGGGGAGTGAATAACCCGTCTAAACCATGACGGGCTTTGACATTATCGTTTTGATTATAGTGGGTGTGGCTGCGATTGGCGGCTTTCTGCGGGGCCTGGTTCAAGAGGTCTTGTCTCTGGCTGCCTGGATCCTCGCGGTCTTTGCGATCTATTACCTCCACAGGCCGGTGACAGAGCAGCTGAGCAATTATTACGACGTGGACCCTGTCACCTCGATCCTGGCTTTCGTGATGCTCTTGCTTATCCCCTATGCGGCGATGAAGGTTATTGCGAACAATGCGGGTGAGGCTTCGCGCGGTTCAATTCTGGGCCCGATTGACAGGGTTCTTGGGTTTGGGTTTGGAGCAGTCAAAGGCTCGCTGATCGTGGTCATTGCCTTTTCGGTTCTGGTGCTCGGATTTGATTCTGTATGGGGCTATAAAGGTCGGCCAACATGGATCGCTACGGCTCGGTCTTATCCTGCCGTCGACGCATTTTCTCGTCAGATGGTTTCGATCATTGCAGAAAGACGGGATCGCTTGACCAATGATCAGGAATCTGTGTTGGGCGCTGACGATATTGAGTGAATTGTCTCAAACAAGCGGCATCTTATGAGCGCTGGCAATACAGCAAAACTCTATTCGCCCAGACTCCTGGCGCTGGCAGCATCGCTAGCAGATTATCCATTTGATGATTTTTTGACGCATCAAAGCGAGGCCCGCTCTCGCACTTGCGGCAGCTCGATCAGGCTGGGTCTTAATGTCGGCTCTGATGGCGCAGTGACCCAGATAGGAATGCAAGTGACTGCTTGCGCCATAGGACAGTCATCAGCCGCGATCATGGCGGCTCATGCGAGCGGGGCCAAAGCTGCAGACATTTTGGCGATGGAGGCGGAGGTTAAAGCGTGGCTACGCGATGAAGGCCACATGCCTGAATGGCCGGGCTTTGAAGCTCTGGAGCCTGCTCGCGAACATGCCGCTCGGCATGGTGCCTTGTTGCTCGTGTGGACGGCTGCGCGACAGGCGCTTTCTTCTGCCAGAGCCACGGGCTAGTGAGTGTCGCCAAGAATGCGGTTTAAGCCGTTCAATCGGAGAGGATAAAGGGGCTTATGTCAGAAGCGAAAGCGCTGGGCGCGCGCGAACCAACCGATAAGGAAATCCGTCTGGTTATCGGTGCGAGCAGCGCCGGGACCATCTTCGAATGGTACGATTTCTTTATCTACGGCACGCTGGCTTACATCCTGAAAGATGCTTTCTACGACGTCGATAATGAGACGCTGGGATTGCTGTTGGTGTGGTCCACCTTCGCCATAGGTTTCGCTTTCCGTCCGATTGGCGCGATCCTGTTTGGCTTTTTGGGCGATAGATTGGGGCGCAAATATACGTTCCTCGTGACCGTCACCTTGATGGGTATTGCGACCGCTGGCGTGGGCTTCATCCCGACGGTGGAGACCATCGGGATCGCTGCGCCAATCATCGTAATTCTGCTGCGTGTGCTGCAAGGGCTGGCCTTGGGTGGTGAGTATGGCGGTGCGGCGATATATGTAGCGGAGCATGCGCCACCGGAGAAGCGCGGGTTCTACACCAGTTTTATCCAGGCAAGCGTGGCTGGCGGCTTCGTGCTGTCAATCGCTGTGGTTTTGACTTGCCG
>JBCBDF010000127.1:0-6810 GCA_038529875.1 Pseudomonadota bacterium
TCGGCGACTTCGGCTTCGACAGGTGCATCAGCCGCGGGGCTGCAAGCGGCGGCAGTGGCAAGCAATGCAATTGCAAAAAGTGATGTCTTCATTTTCATCTCCTAAAAATTCGTTGTGTAATCTCGACACACTGCAGGGTTCGATAGTTGCGCTCGATTGGTTACATGGAACAAGAAGAATTCTGAGAAATTGCGTGAATTCAAGGCGAAGCCTCAGTCGATTTGCTGTGAGCGAGACAGGCATTCTCGAGCCTCCGCCTTTGCAATCATCTCAACCGGCCTTGGCTTTGCGGCTTGCCTTGGCGTGCATTTTGCGCGATGCCTCACGCCATGACGCGCAATGCAATGCAGCTACTACGACTTACGCGCCCTTGGGCGTGACTTGGCGCGTGTCTCCGACTGGGCATGCGCGAGCGCTCAAGGGAGAGATTTCCAACCCGTAAGTCCCAATTGCTGCACCCCAGCACATTAAAGTTCACGAGAACCGCGCCATGTCGATGCTGTCCGAGCCATCAAAGAAATACCGCCCTTTCCCGCAGGTCAATCTGCCAGACCGCCAATGGCCTGGCGCCCAGATCACGTCGCCGCCGCGCTGGCTCTCAACCGATCTGCGCGATGGCAACCAATCGATTATCGATCCCATGGATGCGGTGAAGAAAAACCGCTTCTTCGATGAGCTGGTGCGTGTTGGCGTCAAAGAGATTGAGGTTGGCTTCCCGAGCGCAGGCGCGACCGAATTCGACTTCATTTCCGGATTGGTGAAATCCGACCGCGTGCCCGACGACGTTCTGGTTCAGGTACTCACGCAAAGCCGCGAAGACCTGATCCGGACTTCGTTCGAGAGTCTGTCTGGCGCGCGTGCGGCCATCGTGCATCTCTATAACGCCGTCTCGCCCGCATGGCGGGACATTGTGTTCCGCATGTCGAAGACGCAAGTGCGCGACATCGCCGTCGCCGGGGCCAAGGTGATGCGTGATGAAGCCGGCGCGCGCCCTGATACGGAATGGCATTTCCAGTATTCGCCCGAGACCTTCTCCACCGCCGAACTGGATTTCAGCATTTCGGTTTGCGAAGCGGTGATGGAGGTGCTCGCCCCTACACCGGATAAGCCGATCATCCTCAACCTGCCCGCCACGGTCGAGGCCGCGACACCCAATATCTACGCCGACCAGATCGAGTATTTCTGCCGCAATTTGCCGAACCGCGAGAGCGCTGTGATCTCGCTCCACACCCACAATGATCGCGGTACGGGTGTTGCCGCGGCGGAACTCGGCCTGATGGCAGGAGCCGACCGCGTCGAAGGCTGCCTGTTCGGCAATGGCGAGCGCACCGGCAATTGCTGCCTCGTTACCGTGGCGCTCAACATGTACACCCAAGGCGTCGATCCGGGCCTCGATTTCTCCGACATCGACCGCGTGATCGAGACGGTCGAGTATTGCAACGACCTGCCCGTGCACCAGCGCCATCCCTATGGCGGGGAGCTGGTTTTCACCGCCTTCTCCGGCAGCCACCAAGATGCAATCAAGAAAGGCTTCGAAGCGCGCGACACCCAAAATGACGAAGGCTGGCGCGTCCCCTACCTGCCGATCGACCCCGCCGATTTGGGCCGGGATTACGAAGCTGTCATCCGCGTCAATTCACAGAGCGGCAAAGGTGGCTTTGCCTGGGTGCTGGAGCAGGATCAGGGTCTCAAACTGCCCAAGAAGATGCAGGCCAATTTCTCCAAGCATGTGCAGCATATGGCCGATGAATTGGGCCGGGAGCTCAACGCTGCTGACATCTGGGAGGCGTTCAAGTCCGCCTATCACGTGCAGACCCCCGACAAGCACTTCCAACTGGTGCGCTATGAGGAAAGCCGCGCATCGGACGGCACCCGCGTGTTCGCGGGCACAATAGCGGTTGCCGGACAGGAACAGAGCGTATCGGGGCGTGGCAATGGCCTGATCTCAAGCGTTGTCACCACGCTAGAGGAAAGCTTTGGCCTCGACCTGAAGGTTCGCGATTACACCGAACACGCGCTTGGCTCAGGCCGTGATGCGCGCGCGGCGGCCTATCTCGAATGCGAGAGCGGCAGCGAGGTTATCTGGGGCTGCGGTATCGACGAGGACATCGCGACTGCCAGCGTAAGAGCCGTGCTGAGCGCGGCCAATAATGCGATCGGACGGTAACTTGCGCCCCATTTGATCGAGCGCCCATTTGATCCAACGCAAAGACTGGCGCATCATAATTTCTCATATTGCGATGGGAGAGTCGTTGATGAGCACAGCTGAACAGACCTCGATTGTGCCGGTGCAGGTTTCAAATGACCTGACGATTGCCGACCTGCGCGCCGCATTTGCCGCTGGATGGGCGGACTTTCGCGCCTATCCGCAATTCGGCCTGTTTTTCGGCAGTATCTATGTGCTTGCGGGGCTGTTCCTGTTGTTCGCGCTGTTCGAATGGCGCGAAATTGGCTGGCTGGTTCCGGTCACGGCAGGGTTCCCCTTGATTGCACCGTTCGTGGCGGTGGGGCTTTACGAGGCTAGTCGCAGGCGCGAAGCGGGGTTGCCGATGGAATGGGGGGCGATCCTAGGCGCGCTGCGCGGGCGCGGCGATGAGCAAATTCTGAGTATGGGCGTGATCGTGTTCGTCGCGTTTTCATTCTGGATGATCGTTGCGCATGGCGTGTTCGCGATCTTCATGGCGGAATCGGGGGTCGGCTCGGAATCCTTCGAGATTTTCCAGACCACCGCCGGAATCATGATGCTGGTCGTAGGCAGCGCGATCGGCGCTCTGATGGCTCTGGCGTTCTATTCAATCACCGTGATGAGTTTGCCCATGCTGGTCGATCGGCAAGTAGATTTCCTGACCGCCATTATCGTCAGCCTGGCGACCATGCGGGGCAATAAGGGGGTGATGCTGGTGTGGGCTTGCACCATCGCGGTGCTGCTGTTCCTGGCGATGCTGCCGGTGTTTCTGGGCCTGATCGTGGCGCTACCGATACTCGGCCATGCCACATGGCATCTCTATCGCCGGGTCGTGGGTGGGACCGAGCCCGCGACTTGATCGGCGAGACAGACGCTGCAACCCGCGCGTCATTCGCTTTGCAGCCAGTCCTCGAAGTCCATATCGCCTTTTGCAAGCGCAGGCAGCGATCCTGAGCCAGGATTTCCCAGAGGTTCTTCGATCGGCTGCAGTGCCGCCGCTTCGTCTGTTAGATGAAGGCTTTGCAAGAAGGCTTCGGCGCCGTCTTTGAGACCCGCGATCTGCCCGTTGAGGTCGCTCGCCAGCTCAGTCGTCGCGCCCATTTCCTGAGATATTCCATCCACCAGCCCGCGGATACAAAGCACCGCTTCGCTTGAAGAGGCTGCCGCCAGCGAAGTCTCATCGACGCTCGCGGCAATCTGAGTGACGATATTGGTTTGCTCGGTTACCTCGCTGCAAACCGTCTGGGTCAAGTCGCACACTTCGACAAAAGTTTTGTGCATCGAACAGTTGGCATGAAGCGCGCGGTCGCTCGCTTGCTCGATGCCGCCCAATCGCTCGACGATTTCCTCGGTTGCCTTGGCGGTCTGTTCCGACAACCCTTTGATCTCGCTCGCGACGACCGAAAAACCGCGCCCCGCTTCTCCAGCGCGCGCGGCCTCAATTCGCGCATTGAGTGCCAGGATACTGGTCTGCGAGGTGATCGATTTGATCATCTGCGCAATCGACTGGATCGAGGCGCTTTGCGAAGTCAGCTCCTCGACTGTTTGTTGCGTATCCTCGGCGATCCCGGTCGCGGCGCACAGCACCTCGGTCGCACGTGACAATTCCGTATTCATCTCATCCAAAGTCACGCGCAGCTCACCCGCCGTTTGCGCTGCATTTCCCATTGCAGTCGCGGATTCGCGCGAGGCGACCGACACTTCGTCAGCCAAGGTGAGCAAGTCACGCGTCAGGTTGTTGGCCTGATCTGCTTGCTTCTTGCCATCTTCGCTGCGCCCAGCGGCTCGCTCCACTGCCTCCGTAACGGCCCGGCGAAAGACATCGACCTGCTTCTCGATCCAGCTCCGGTGCTCGCGCTCGCGGCATTGCTGCGCGACGGTCAGCATTATCGCTGCTTCGAGTGAGTAAAAGCGCTGAAGCTCGACCACCATCTTCGACCCCGCGTCAGCAGATTCCGCCGATTGGAACACTGTGCGAATTTCATGCTGCTTCGACGCACTGAGCGCGGCCAAGTGAGCGGCAGGATCGGTGTGGGAGCTATAAATCAGCTCAGCGATTTTTTCACATTTGGCGATCCATGCCTCGTTATAGGGAGGGCTGTATTTGATGCGCAGGTGGGTTTTGACCTTGTCGATAAAGGCCTGCCACATTCGCTCATCAAACCGAATACCGGTAATCTCGATGTAGTGATCGGCATAGATCGCTGCCGTTTTGCCGACCTCTCGCATCAACGTGTCGTAGATAGCGCGATGAAGGCGATCATGCGGATCGGCGATCCCATATGCGCGCAGCTGCTGCGCGCGACCGTTGGAATGCAGTATTTTCGACTGATACATCTGACTTTCACCCTCCGGCCAACCCTCAGAAGCCAATGCCGAAACAGGATTAAGGGGAGCGAGGCAGGCGACCTAGGGTAATTGCTTAGCGCGCTTTGCGCAGGGCAGGTTCAATGGCTATGCCAAAGATCAATGGGAGAGCTATAGATATGACCGAAGAGATCCTAGAGCCTGATCTGCCAATCATCGATCCGCATCATCATCTGTGGGACCTGCGCCCGATGATCCCGATGTTTCCCGAGCCTCGCCATCATTTCATCGCTGGTCTGGTCGACAATGCCTATTACACCTTCGACCAGCTTCACGCCCATCTGACCAGCGGGCACAACGTAATCGGCACAGTCTTCATGGAATGCGGCGCCTTCTACAATGCGGCCTATGGGGACGCGCTAAAGACCGTGGGCGAGGTCGAATTCGTGAATGGTATAGCAGCCCAATCGGCGAGCGGCATTTATGGCGATCTGAGTGCCTGTGCGGGCATTGTCGGCCATGCAGATCTGTTGCTCGGCAGCAACGCGGGCGCAGTGCTTGATGCCTTGCAGGCAGCCTCCCCCAACCGGTTCAAGGGTATTCGCCACCAAGGAGCCTGGGATACCGACCCGGAAGTGCTTGGGCCCCCGTTCCACGCCCCTGAAGGCCTCTATCGCGATGCCACCTTCCGCGAAGGTTTCGCTGAACTGGGCAAGCGCGACCTGACATTCGATGCCTGGGTGCTGGAGCCACAATTGCCCGACGTGATCGACCTCGCCCGCGCGTTCCCCGACCAGCCAATCTGCCTCGACCATTGCGGCACTCCGCTGGGCGTTGCGAGCTATAAAGGCACGCTGCACGAGCGGTTCGATATGTGGCGGCACAACATTCAAGAGCTCGCCAAATGCGAGAATGTGAGCGTAAAGCTGGGCGGGCTGGCAATGGCTTTTTGCGGCCTCCCCGAAGAAGGCCCAGCGGCGGGTTCATCCTCGGAACATCTCGCCGGGCTTTGGCGTCCCTATGTCCAGACCTGCATTGAAGCATTCGGTGCCAACCGCGCGATGTTCGAAAGCAATTATCCGGTCGACTATTGGGGCGCGGATTATGCGGTGCTGTGGAACGCCTTCAAGCGGCTGACGATCGGCGCCAGCGACGATGAGAAGACTGCTCTTTACGCCGAAAACGCCGCGCGATTTTATGGAATTGATCACGTATTTCCCGGCTAATCCCGCAACCTGACGCTACGGCATCGCAGGATGCCCCACTCCCTCTCATTTTGTCTGCTCGACAGGTGCGGAACCGACGCTATGGCGCAAACATTGATGGGCACACTAATTGCCTGAAACAACGAGCCGTCTGACGGAGAAATGCATGTCCCTTCCCGCCCCATTTGATCGCCTGCGCCTGCCGCTAATCGGCTCCCCACTGTTTATCGTCTCGGGACCTGAATTGGTAATCGCGCAGTGCAAGGCCGGGATTATCGGAAGTTTCCCCGCATTGAATGCGCGGCCGCAAACTCTGCTCGATGAGTGGCTGCACCAGATTACCGAAGAGCTCGCAAAGCACAATCGCGAACACCCTGATCGCCCTGCGGCCCCGTTCGCTGTCAACCAGATCGTGCACAAATCGAACGACCGCGTGATGGCCGACATGGCGACGTGCGAAAAATGGCAAGTGCCGATGGTTATCACCTCGCTCGGCGCGCGGACCGAAATTTTCGATGCGGTGCGCAATTGGGGCGGCATCACCATGCATGACGTGATCAACAACCGTTTCGCAAAGAAGGCGATTGAGAAGGGTGCGGACGGGCTGATCCCGGTCGCTGCGGGCGCTGGCGGCCATGCGGGCGCACTCTCGCCTTTCGCGCTGATGCAGGAAATCCGCGAGTGGTTCGATGGCCTGGTCGCGCTTTCGGGTTCGATCGCCAATGGTTATTCGATCCTGGCAGCCCAGGCGATGGGCGCGGATTTCGGCTATGCCGGTAGCGCCTTCATCGCCACCGAGGAAGCGAACGCAGACCAGGGATACAAGCAGGGGATCGTCGAAGGGTCCGCCGACGGCATCGTCTACACTAACCTGTTCACCGGCGTTCATGGCAACTACCTGCGCAGCTCAATCGAGAACGCTGGACTCGATCCGGACGACCTGCCGACCAGCGACCCGTCCAAAATGAATTTTGGCAGCGGTGGCAACACCAAAGCGAAAGCCTGGAAGGACATATGGGGCTCTGGCCAAGGGGTCGGCGCGGTAAAATCGGTCGGCACCGTCTTTGCCGCATGGTATTCGCTTTCGAAACGGCTCACCATGTCCTCGACGGT
>JBCBDF010000128.1:0-6769 GCA_038529875.1 Pseudomonadota bacterium
CGGAAACACCGCCAGCAGTTTTCGCCGGATCGTGTCCCTTATTTGTATCTGCGCTGGCGCGATGATTTTGATGCAGAGCGCGGCGGAGAGCTAGGATGAAACCCATTCTCTCGATTGTGCGCGACCTGCGTTTCCTGCGCTATATCTTTGCCAGCGTCGGCGCGCTCGCTGTTGATGTCGGCTGCTTCCTGGCTTTGCTTGCGGTTGGCATGATCGCCGCGCCTGCCTCGGCAATCGGCTACGCTCTTGGAATCCTGGCACATTGGCTGCTGTCGAGCCGCGCGGTTTTTCAAGACAGTGTGGCCGAAGGCGGCCTGGCCCGCACCCGGCAAAAGGCGTTGTTTGTGGTGTCCGCCCTGATCGGCCTGGGCCTGACGACGGCTATTGTCGGATTTGGCGATTGGGCCGGTATCGATCCGCGTATTGCCAAAGGCGTAGCGATCATCGTCGCCTTCACCGTCACCTGGCTGCTGCGCAGCAAGGTTGTGTTTCGCGGTGAAGAACGGGTGTGATGCAATGCTCTCCGAACGCCGCCATTGTCTGATTTCTCCAGCCCTTTTGGTGCGTGTGGGGTTGGCTTGGGTGCTGGTCTGTTCGGTGTT
This sequence comes from Pseudomonadota bacterium, assembly GCA_038529875.1. GTDB lineage: Bacteria > Pseudomonadota > Alphaproteobacteria > Sphingomonadales > Sphingomonadaceae > Erythrobacter. Next base: position 603 of record JBCBDF010000128.1, read on the forward strand.
GCTGATCGTCAATTTCAAAGCGATCTCTGCATCGCTTTTCCCTGATCCCGATGACATTATGCGGCTGATCCAGGTGCGCGACCTGATTGGCGGGCAGAGCTGGTTCGATCTGACGCAATACCGCGTCAACAGCGTTGGTGGCGGCGTGCCGATGCACTGGTCGCGACTGGTCGACATGCCGATCGCGTTTGTGATCGTTGTTCTGACCCCGTTATTTGGTTCTGCCGGTGCGGAAATGGCCGTGCTCATCATCATTCCGCTGCTTACGCTCGGCATCGCTATGCTGTTGGCCGCGCGGATTGCATGGCGCCTGCTGGGCGAAGAAGAAGCGGTGATGACCTGCCTGGTGATCGCCATGTCGATCCCGCTCCTGTTCCAATTTGGTCCGCTGCGGATCGATCATCACGGCTGGCAAATTGTCTGCGCGCTTGCCGCGATGAACGGACTGATGGCCCGCAACGCGCGGGCAGGCGGCGCATTCATTGGCGCGGTTATCGCCATTTGGCTGTCGATTTCGATTGAGGGATTGCCGCTGGCTGCGGCGATCTGCGGCGTTGTCGCACTGCGTTGGCTGCGCGACCGCAATGATCGCGTCTGGCTGACCGCGACGATACAATCGCTTGCGATCACCGGCGCGGTTGTTTTCGGTTTGACCCGCGGTATTGGCGATCTTGCGACCTATTGCGACGCGATTGGGCCAGTGCATCTTGCCATGTTCGGCTGGGGGGCGCTGGTTTTGACGGTTCTGGCCAAGGCAGAGCCGTTGCCGCGTCCTGCGATCTGGATGGGCTTTGGTGTCGCCGGCGGCGGAGCGATTGCTCTGTATCTGTATTCCGTGCCGCAATGTGCGGGTGGCGGGTTTTCTGCGCTCGATCCACTGGTCGAACAATACTGGTATCAAAGCGTGTCCGAAGGCCTTCCGGTGTGGCAGCAGAACCCGAAGGTCGCGCTGCAATATGCGGTTGCGCCGCTGATCGCGATCTTCGCCGCGATCAACCTGATTGGTCGGTCGTATGACTGGCTGCGTCGTTTCTGGATTGAATACACCATCGTCCTGATTGCTGCCTTCGTCATCTCGCTGCTGGTGGCGCGCGCTGGCGCAGTCGCCGGTGCGCTTGCAGCGGTGCCGCTGGCCTGGCAGGTCCGCCAATGGTTGCGCACCATCCGGGTGATGCGCCGCCCGGCGCCGCGCGTGCTGGCAATGGCTGCGGTATCGCTGGCTCTGCTACCTGCACTGCCCGTCTTGCTGATGGGCTGGGCAATGCCTGCAAAGGCATCGCTGGCAGGTGCACCCACTGCCTTGAGCGCGCCCAAGCCCAAGGCGTCTTCTTGCACGGTCGGCGATAGTGCCAAGCCGCTGAACGTCCTCAAGCCGGGCGAAGTGTTCGCGCCGCTCGATATATCGCCGCAGCTGCTGCTGGAAACCGACCATAGCGTGATCGCGACCAGCCATCATCGCGGGTCGGATGCGATGCGCGTGGTTATCGAGACCTCGATTGGCAGCGTGGCTGATGCCAAGGCGGGCTTGTTGGCGCGCGGTACAGACTATGTTGCGATATGCCCGAACTTGGCGGAGCCGCTGATATATGCCGCCGCGGCGCCCGATGGATTTGCGGCGCAATTGGTCAACGACAATGCGCCCGAATGGCTTGAGCCGATTGCTCTCAACGGCCAGAGCAACCTTAAGGTCTGGCGGATTAAGCGCGACTAGCGCCGGTCTGCGCCTCTTCCGGTCGGTCAGGTGGCGGTGAAGCCCCCAACTGGCTTATGCCGGGACAAAACCCCACCCGGCCTATGCCGGGACAAAACCCCATCCGGCCTATGCCGGAACAAAATCCAACGCCACGCCATTGATGCAGTGCCGCTTGCCGGTTGGCTTCGGTCCATCGCCAAAGATATGCCCCAAATGCCCGCCGCAATCGGCGCAATGCACTTCGGTGCGCGGATAGCCGATCTTGTAATCGGTGGAGGTGCCGACCGCGCCTTTGTCGATCGCCTGCCAGAAGCTTGGCCAGCCGGTGCCGCTGTCATATTTGTGCGCCGAGGCATAGAGCTTGTTCTCGCAACCCGCGCACACGAATGTGCCGGTACGCTTTTCCTTGTCGAGCGGCGAGGAATAGGCGCGCTCCGTCCCCGCATCGCGCAGGATGCGATATTCCTCACGCGTCAGCTTGCGGCGCCATTGCGCATCGCTGCGCGTGATCGGGAATGACTTTTTGGCCTGGGCCGGTGACGATCCGCACGCCGCGACCAGCGGCATGGCCGCGCCCAGACCCATCAGGCCCAGGCTCATCCGGCTCAGGATCGTGCGGCGGTGAGTAACGAAGTCTTTCTTGGGGTCGGGCATTGGTCAGAGTCGTTCTATCCAGGAATTGTTGTATTCGTAGATACGTTCAGACGCGCCGAAAGGTTACATTCTCAGCCGAAAAAACCGCCCTAAATTGGCTTAGAACTCGGTAATTTCTACCTCAAGCTTGCGGAAACCATGCACGAAGTTCGCGCGCACCCGCTCGACATCGCCCGCGACATGCACCCGCATTCGGCGCTTGTGCATTTCTTCGAGCAGCACGCGCAGCTGCAATTCCGCCAGCCGTGCGCCAACACAGCGGTGAATGCCATAGCCGAAGGCGATATGTCGCCGCGCATTTTCGCGCGTGATATCAAGCTTTTGCGGGTCCTCGAACACGCTTTCGTCGCGGTTGGCGGCAAGATACCACAGCACGACCTTGTCGCCCTTCTTGATTGTCTGGCCGAACACTTCGGTGTCTTCGGTGCAGGTCCGGCGCATATGTGCCAGCGGCGTCTGGAAACGCAGGCATTCCTGCACTGCATTGGGGATCAGGTCCGGGTTTTCTTCGAACAGTTTGCGCTGGTCGGGGAATTTGTCGAGCGAATGGATGATGCCGCTCATCGTGTTGCGTGTCGTGTCGTTCCCGCCAACGATCAACAGCACCAGATTGCCGATGAATTCCTCCGGGCGCATCTGGTTCATGGCTTCGGAATGGATCATCATCGAAATGAGGTCCGTACGCGGTTCCTTCTGATGCGTCCGCTCGATCCACAGCGATTGGAAATAGGCTCCCATCTCATGCAGGAAGCCCCAGCGCATTTCGTCCAGCTCGCGAATACCGGCCAGCTCTGTGTCGCCTGACCAGTCGGACCAGAAGGTGAGCATGCGCCGATCTTCCCACGGGAAGCCGAACAGGATCGCCAGCATGCCGGTGGTCAGCTCGATCGAGACTGTGTCGACCCAGTCGAACACTTCGCCGCGCGGCAGCGAATCGAGCAATTCGCCCGTCCGCTGCCTGATTTCGCCCTCCATATCCGTCATCGCACTGGGCGTGAATTTGGGTGCGACAGTCCGGCGTTGGCCGGTATGCTGCGGGCGATCCATGGCGATGAACATTGGCAGTTCGCGGCGGTCCGTATCGCGCTCGGCCAATTCTTCGTCGGTCAGGCGCTCCAGGATCGTGATCCCGCCATGTTCCCAGCTGGAAGAGAAAGTTTCGGGCAGCGCCTCGATATGCTGGATCGCCTTATGGCCAACCACCGCCCAATAGGGGCCATACGGGCTCTCGGGAATGTAATGCAGCGGCCCTGCATCCTGCATTTCCTTGAAGATCGGTTGCCAGCGATCCTCGAAATAGATGTCCGACCGGCTCACATCCCATTTGTGCGGATGGCTCGGCCGTTCCTCCGGGTGCTCCTTGAAATGCGCCTTCACCGCTTCATAAGCGGTTGGGGATGTGCGCACTTGTGGGCGCTCTGGTGCAGTGGTGGCCATCGTCGTTCTCTCCGATCCAGCGATATATTCGCTGTGACGAATCGTATTCTGGACTAACTTACACAGGTGTCAATAGTGGGTTTCGATAAGGAACCTATTCCGCCGGTTCAGCCGTTTCCGGCTTGCGTTGCCAGAACCGGTTTTTGGGATCGCGGCGTGTCTTGTCTCTTCCGGCACCGCCCGATTTCATCACCCGCTTGCGGAACAGGGTCGAGCCGCCTTTGACGATCGCCAACACGGCGAGCGCTTGCCACGCGAGAGCAGCCGCATGAATCCACAGCGTCTCCTGCATCGCCGCGCGTGCCAGCATGGCAAAGGGGGAGGAGAGCGGGAACATCACCGAGAAAGTGTCGAGCGCGCTGCCCGGCAGCGTAATCGTGTAAGCCGCGAGGAAGAACACCATCAGCTGCATCATCGTGACCGGCATCGACATGGTTTGCACTTCGCGCACCGTGCTCGCCATCGCGCCGATGGTCAGGAACAGCGCGCCGAGCAGCAAATAGGCCATCGAGAAATAGACCACCGCCAATGCGATAAAGACCGGCCAGCCCACTGCCGGTGCGGGCAGGTTGCCGAGATCGGTTCCGGTCACCGTGATGAAGGCTTCGCTGCCGACGCTCCATGCGCCCCAGCCTAGCAGGCCCCACACCGCAATGCCGACAAAACTGACGCCTAGCATCGCGAACAGCTTGCCCAGGAACACCGCATCCATCGGGATCGCAGCGGCGAGGATTTCGATGATCTTGTTGGCCTTTTCCTCGACCAGGTTGGACAGCACCATGCCGGCCAGCAGCATGGTCAGCAGGAACAGCAGCATTTGCGATGCCTGCGCTGTCTTGATCCGGTTAGACCTGTCGTTCGACGCGCTGCTCGCCACCGGCTGCTGGCCGATCTCGGGAAAGCTTGTCGGCGACGCGCCGCTGGCGGTGGCTGCGATGACACTGATCGGGCCATTCCAGCGATTGATCTGCCCCTGTGTGCCGACCAGTTCGGGGGCGGAAAGTGTCCCGGTGACGATAGCGGCGTAATTGCCGCGTTTCTGTTCAAGGAAGGTGCGCGGATCGAAATCCGCCTCACTCCGCGCCTCTGGCACTGGGCGCATAGGTGGCATGGCGCCGCCCAATTGCGGGCGCAATAGGTCGCGCGCCTCGATCATCGCGACATTGTCTTGCGCACTCATCGCCAGGCCCACCTCGACGCTCACCGCTTCGCGACTGACCTGGTTGCCGATACTGCCGGCCAGCCCGCCGACCAGCACCGGGAATAGCGGCCCGACCAGGAAGAATAGAAACGCACGGCTGAACAGCACGGCGACAAAGTCGCGCCGGGCCACGACCCAGGCGGCTTCGAAATAGGACAGGCTGGGGTTGGCCTGGACGGAGGCCCGGTGACCTTTGGCGTCGAACGCGCTCATGATTCCGCTCCCGCAGCATTATCCGCGTCGAGCTGTCGGGCCGCCGCTTCCCCTGCAATATGAACGAAGGCATCGTGCAATCCGGCGCGCTCAATCGAGAGCGAGAGAATGCCCGCATCGCCTTCGATCAGCGTGCGCAGCAGCGGTTCGATCCCGCTTTCGGGCAGCGAGAAATAGAAGAAATCGCCTTCGCGCCGTGCGTCTTCTGGCAATGCAGCGGTCCAGCCGCCTTCGCGGGCCCGCGTTTCCAGCCGGACTTGCGCAGGGATGCGGTCGCGCGCAGCCTCGACGCTCCCGGCATAGGGCACTTTGCCCCCGGCGATGATCGCCACGCCTTCGCACAGCCGCTCGGCATGGTGAATCACATGGGTTGAGAAAATCACGGTCACCCCGTCATCGGCGAGCGCGCGGATCATCCGCTCCAGCTTACCTTGGTTGATCGCATCCAAGCCGGAGAATGGCTCATCCAGCACGACCAGACGCGGCTCGTGCACCAGGGTGCCGAGCAGCTGCACCGTTTGCGCCATCCCCTTGGACAGCTGGCGAATCTGGCGGTCGGCAGCATGGGCGAGATCGTGCCGTTCGAGCAGCGCTATGCCGCGCTTGCGCCCTTCATCCAGCGGCAGGCCGCGCAATGCGCCCATGAATGCAATCGCTTCGATGGATTTCATCGCCGGGTATAGCCCGCGCTCCTCTGGCAAATAGCCGATCAGGCGGCCAATCTGGTGTGGTTGGTCGTATCCGAACACGCGGCGCACGCCTTCATCCGGGTCAATAATGCCCAGCAGCATGCGCAAGGTCGTGGTCTTGCCCGCCCCATTGGGGCCGAGCACGCCGTAAATCGCGCCTTCGGGCACTTCGAGGTCAACCCCGCCCACAGCGAGGGTTCCGTCGAAGCTCTTTACGAGCCCGCGTGCCTCGATCTTGAGCAATGATGCGACCAATGGTGCGCAACCTCTCGCAATCGAG
>JBCBDF010000129.1:0-6720 GCA_038529875.1 Pseudomonadota bacterium
GCGAATTCATCAGCATGGACGGCTATTTCCCTCAAAAAATGCTCGTTGTTATTGTGCGCGACCGGGCGCGCGGCAGACTCTGCCCAGGTGGGCGATCCAATCGCGGTGTTCCCTATCGCGACGAAGACGGCGTGCCCGTGGCCAAGCGCGTAACGGTGACCTTCGACGTCCAACTGGAGGATGTAGCGAAATAGGCTCTGCGGCAATCCGCCTCTCGCACTGGACGAATGGCCTCTGTGAGCGTATGCCAGAAGCGTTATGCGTCGCCAATTGATCGCCTTTCTCGCTATTCTAACCGGGCTTGCCGCCTTGGGTGGGCCCGCGACTGCGTCAATTTCGGAGGCGATCAATCAGGATATCGGCGTCGCTGCCGATGCCGATACCAGCAGCGATTGTGATCGTGCGACGCCTCTTAGCCAGGCTGGAAAGAACGAATCCAAGCGCAAGGATACGCAGAAACGCGAACCGACACGTCTGCCCGCCTCGCTGCGTCTGCCCGTCTTGATGGGAATCGAGCGCGCTTACGAATAGCGCTCGTTAAAGACATTTTCTCGTAACGCATTCTGCCAGCGGCGCGAATTACCCGCGCAGGGCAGCCTATTTCAAATTCATGTGAGCCACGGCGATGCGCATTTCCGCACAGCCAAGGCGCAGTCATATAACGGGTTTCATTTTCCATGTTCAACGCAATCGCCAAGTCATTGTTCGGCTCTTCGAACGATCGCTACGTCAAGTCGGTCGGCAAAGTCGTCAATCAAATCAACGCCCTCGAAGAGCAGATTCAGACGCTTTCCGATGATGAGCTGAAGGCTCAGACGGACAAGTTCCGCGAAATGCTCGACAATGGCTCGACGCTGGATGACCTCTTGCCAGAGGCGTTTGCGACGGTGCGCGAGGCCTCGGTTCGCGTGTTCGGCATGCGCCACTTCGATGTGCAGATGATCGGCGGCATCGTGCTCCATCGCGGTGAGATTGCCGAGATGCGTACCGGTGAGGGTAAGACCCTGATGGCGACGCTCGCGACCTATCTCAACGCGATCGAAGGCAAGGGCGTGCACGTTGTGACGGTCAACGATTACCTCGCGCGCCGCGATGCGGAATGGATGGGGCAGCTCTACAACTGGCTGGGCTTGTCGGTTGGCGTGATCGTGCCCAACATCGACGAAATTGGGCGCCGCGATGCCTACAATGCCGACATCACTTACGGGACGAATAACGAGTTCGGCTTCGATTACCTGCGCGACAATATGAAGCATGAACGCAACCAGATGGTGCAGCGTCCGTTCAATTTCGGCATCGTCGATGAGGTCGATTCCATCCTGATCGACGAGGCGCGTACCCCGCTGATCATCTCCGGCCCGACCGAGGATAAGTCCGACCTGTATGTCGCGCTCGATGCGGTGGTGAAGGAAATACCGGAAGACTGGTACGAGAAGGACGAGAAGACCAAGCAGATCCAGCTGACCGAAGATGGCCTGGAGCAAACCGAGCAGCTGCTGATCGAGAAGGGCCTGCTCGAAACCGACAATCTCTACGATGTCGAGAATACGCAGGTTGTCCACCACCTCGACCAGGCGCTCAAGGCCGTGCATATGTTCAAGCGTGACACCGACTACATCGTCAAGGACGACAAGGTCGTGATCATCGACGAGTTCACCGGCCGGATGATGGACGGGCGCCGCTGGTCCAACGGTCTGCACCAGGCGGCCGAAGCCAAGGAAGGCGTGAAGATCGAGCCTGAAAACCAGACCATGGCCTCGATCACCTTCCAGAATTATTTCCGCATGTATCCCAAGCTATCCGGTATGACTGGTACGGCAGCGACCGAGGCGGCGGAATTCTGGGACATCTACAAGATGAACACGGTCGAGATCCCGACCAATGTTCCGATCCAGCGGATCGACGAAGAAGACGAGTTTTACAAGAACACGATGGACAAGTTCCAGGCGATTGCGAAGGCGATCCGCGAGAAGAACGAGATCGGTCAGCCGGTGCTGGTCGGCACGGTATCCATCGAAAAGTCCGAATTGCTCAGCAAGTTCCTCGACGAGGAAGGCGTAACTCACGAAATTCTCAACGCCCGCCAGCACGAACGCGAGGCGCATATCGTGGCACAGGCTGGCCGGTTTGGTGCGGTGACCATCGCCACCAACATGGCCGGTCGCGGCACCGACATTCAGTTGGGCGGCAACCTCGAATACCGGATCGGCGATGAGCTGGCCGACATTGCCGAGGACGATCCCCGGCGCGAAGCGGAAGTCGCCCGGATCACTGCCGAAGTCGCGGAAGAAAAGGCCAAGGTGCTTGAGGCGGGCGGTCTGTTCGTGCTCGGCACGGAGCGCCATGAAAGCCGCCGGATCGATAACCAGCTGCGCGGTCGCTCTGGCCGTCAGGGTGACCCCGGCCTGTCGCGTTTCTACCTGTGTCTGGAAGATGATCTGCTGCGCATCTTTGGCCCGGACACGCTGTTTTCCAAGATGATGAATTCAAACCTTGAGGACGGCGAGGCGATCGGTTCCAAATGGCTTTCCAAGGCGATCGAAACCGCTCAGAAAAAGGTCGAGGCTCGCAATTACGACGTGCGTAAGCAGGTCGTGCAATACGACGATGTCATGAACGACCAGCGCAAGGTGATCTACGAGCAGCGCTCCGAAATCATGGATTCAGAGGCGGTTGACGATGTGGTGATCGATATGCGCCATGACACGATCAACGCGCTGGTCGGCACCGCGTGCCCTCCCGGTTCATACCCCGAACAATGGGACATCGAAGGCCTCAAGGAAAAGCTCGACGAGGTGTTTAACATCGCTCCGCCAATCGACGAGTGGATGGAAGAGGACCAGGTCGAGCCGGAGATCATCGAAGAGCGTTTGCGTGCGCAGACCGACGAAGCGATGGACGCCAAGATGGCGCAAAGCGAACCGGGCATGTGGCGCATCGTCGAGAAAGACGTCCTGCTGCGCCAGCTCGATTTCCACTGGAAGGAACACCTTGCAACGCTCGATGCGCTGCGTCAGGTGATCTGGATGCGCGGGATCGCGCAGAAGCAGCCGATCAATGAATACAAGCAGGAAGCGTTCGGCCTGTTCGAGACTATGCTCGATACGCTGCGCGAGGAAGTGACCAAGATCCTGTACCGCTCCGAATTGCGCATGGCCCCGCCAGAGCCGCCCGTGGACGCGCTGCCCGACCTACCGGACTTCCTGACCGGCCATATCGATCCGCTGACCGGCCTCGACAATTCGGCCGATGGCGATGGCTCGGCGGAGCGTCCCGAAATGTTCGGCTCGCTTGCTGGCTCTCCGCGCGCGGCATCGGGGCCGGGCGGGGCGAATACTGATAACCCTTACGCAAACCTCAATATCAGCCGCAATGCGCCGTGCCCTTGCGGTTCCGGTAACAAGTACAAGCATTGCCACGGGGCAGCGACCGCGAAGACAACCATCGCGTAATAGCATGCACACGCTCATGGGCGGGCCGGGGTACGATTGATGTTTGGCGTAGTCCCGGTCTTGCTCGCGGTGGCATTCTTCGTCACCGCTTTGCTCTATGCCGCCGTCGGGTTTGGCGGCGGTTCGACCTATGCTGCGCTGCTCGCGCTATCGGGCCTCGATTACCGGCTGCTGCCATTGGTGGCGCTGGCCTGCAACATCATCGTAGTCGCGGGCGGCAGCATGCGGTTTGCGCGCGCGAAGGTGACGCCTTGGCGCGGCGCGATCACGCTTACGGCGTTGGCTGCGCCTGCTGCCCTGCTGGGTGGGCTGACGCCGATTGACCAGAGCACTTTTGCGGTGCTGCTCGGCGTGAGCCTGGTGTTGACCGGCGTGACCATGCTGATCCCGGTGAGCGAGAGCGCAAATAGCGAGCCGACCCACTTCGCGCGCTTTATGCCTTTTGCCGCTGCGCCGCTGGGCTATCTGGCTGGGCTGGTCGGGATTGGTGGCGGGATATTCCTCGCGCCGCTGCTGCACCTCACCCGCTGGCGCGATGCACGCGCCATCGCCGCCACGGCGAGCTTCTTTATCCTGGTGAACTCCCTGTTCGGTCTGGTTGGGCAATTGCTGAAGCAAGGCCCCGCAGCGTTCGGCGGCGCGATGACTTACAGCCTGCCGCTGCTGCTCGCGGTGGCGATTGGTGGGCAAATCGGCAGCCTTATGGCAGTGAAATTCCTGCCGCAGCGCCTGATCCGCTGGCTTACTGCTGCGCTGGTGATGGTGGTCGGGGTGCGGTTGTTGGTGGGGCTTTAACTGTTGGGATGCTAAAAAATTCGAATGGCTATTGATTTCAAAAGAACCCGCTCAATTTCTGTAATGTTTGGCGTTGCTTGTGCCGCAATCACAGTCCCAGCGAACGGACAAGATCAAGCGCAAAATCCCGCAAATGAGAGAACCATTCCGTCGACAGAAACGGAAGCGCGCGAAGCGATTCAGATAGGGCGGACTTACGCAAACTATCCTTCTCAGGCGTTGCGCGAAGGGCTCCAAGGCCAGGTTGGCTATAGTTTCACAGTTTCAAAAGAAGGCCGGGTCGTCGACTGTGTAGTAACAGAATCAAGTGGGCACGCCGTATTGGACGAGGCTGCTTGTAAGAACATCGTTCGCCGGAGTCGCTTCAAGCCTGCATTGGACGCAAACGGAAATCCGATCAGCCAATCGCTCTCACGCGTAGCTAACTTCCGGCTTGAGCCGTCATCATCTGAATGAATTGGCTCCCCGAGTTGGATTCGAACCAACGACCAAGTGATTAACAGTCACCTACTCTACCGCTGAGCTATCGGGGAGCAGCCCGATAGGCGAAGCGCGCGTATATGAGCGCCCGCGCTGCAATGCAAGAGAGTTTGATGGGGTTTTTTGTTGATGCCGGAGCCCCCCGCGCCCTCCACCCTTCCACCCGGATAGTGTCCCGGTAGGCTCCGGGTGGAAGGGTGGAGGGCGCGGGGGGCTTGGCTACACCCAAACTAAACCGCAAATTGCTCCGAGACGATTCTCTCATCGAGCGAGTGACCCGGATCGAACAGCAAAGTCAGCTCGGTCTCGCGCTCAATAGTCAGAGTGACCTCAGCGATATCGCGCAATTCGCGCTGATCGGCCACGGCGGACACAGGGCGTTTCTCCGGCTCGAGAATGCGGAACTTCACCGGCAGGTGATCGGGCAGGATCGCCCCGTTCCAGCGGCGTGGGCGAAACGGGCTGATCGGGGTCAGCGCCAGCAGCTCGCAACCGAGCGGCAGGATCGGGCCATTGGCCGAGAGGTTGTAGGCGGTCGATCCGGCGGGCGTAGACAACAGCACCCCGTCGCACACCAATTGCTTGATCCGCACGCGGCCATTCACGCTGACCTCGATCTTCGCGGTCTGGCGCATTTCACGCAGCAGCGAGACCTCGTTGATGGCGAGGAAAGTGTGGTCTACCCCGCTTTGCGTCACTGCCTCCATCCGCAAAGGCGCGATTTTGAAAGGGCGGGCGCGCTGCACCCGGCGCAGCACGTTGCTGCCATCGCGATAGCGGTTCATCATGAAACCGACCGTGCCCAGGTTCATCCCGTAGGCCGGGATGACGCGGCCAGCATCCAGCATTGCGTGCAAAGTTTGCAGCATGAATCCGTCGCCGCCCAGAACCACGGCGACATCGGCGCTCTCTATCGGGCTCCAATCGTGCTGATCCTTAAGCGCATCATAGGCCTTTTGCGCGCGCTCCGTATCCGAGGCGAGCAGTGCAACACGCTCAAATTCCTGCGTTTTCGGCAATTCCCGTCCCCATTATCGAGCGCGCTTGCGGCGCAATCGGCTGCGCCTCTCTAGCAGGTTAAGCTGATGTTCCAACTTTTGCTGGATTGCAATTGATACGAGATTTTACGGAATAAAGCGCTATAGGCCCGGAAGTGATATCTGAAGATCAATCTTTAAGCGACGAGATTCGCGGCGAAACTGGCTATGACGATCTGTCACGCGCGTTGGAGCGGCAGGAGATCGAAGTCCTGTTCCAGCCGCAATTTTCCTGCGCCAGCGATGAGGTGATCGGTGCGGAGGCGCTTGCGCGATGGCACCACCCGGTGCGCGGGAAAATCGGTGGGCAGGAATTGTTCGAAATCGCCGAGCAGCACGGATTGGTGCTGCCGCTGTCCAGCCATATTATTCTCAGCGCGCTCAACACTGCCGCGAGTTGGCCGGGGCATCTCGACCTTTCGCTGAACATGACCCCCCAGGAATTGTGCGATCCTGGGTATGCCGCCAACTTCCTCAAGATTGCGATGGCGTGCGGGGTGGAACTGCGCAACATCCTGGTCGAAGTGACCGAGCAGACCCTGTTGAACCAGCTCGATATTGCGATGGGTGAGCTGCGGTTGCTCAAGGCCGCTGGTGTGCGAGTGGCGCTGGACGACTTTGGCGCAGGGTTTTGCAACTTCAATTACCTTAAGCGGCTTCCGCTGGATCACATCAAGCTCGATCGGTCTATGGTGGAGGGGATTGGCGAGAGTGAGCGAGACTTGGCGATTTTCCGCGCGATTGTGGCACTGGCGCGGGCGCTGGAGTTGAAAATCACCGCCGAAGGGATCGAGGACGAAGCCCAGCGCAAGGCAGTTGCCGAGGAAGGCTGCGATTACTGGCAAGGCTTCCTGCGCGCGCAGCCGATGACGAGTGCCGAGATGCTGGATATTGCGAGCGCGGCGAACAGCTGAACCCGAGCGATCATGCGGCCCGCCTACGCCGCTTTCTTTTGA
>JBCBDF010000130.1:0-6701 GCA_038529875.1 Pseudomonadota bacterium
GGGCGGTTCACCCGAAGAGGTGCAGGTGAGGGTGCTTGCTGCACTCGAACCCTAGTTGGACGCGCATAAATGAACTGGCCCAATCACGATGGCCCATGGCGGCAATGGCGCGATGCCTTGTCGAGCAGCCGTATGCACCATGGCTGGCTGCTTGCGGGCAAGAGTGGCCTGGGTAAGCATGACTTTGCACTGGCCGCTGCGCGCGAATTGGTGGCGGAAGAGGGGGTGCTACAGCCAGCGGGTGACCACCCTGACATTCTTACGCTCACCCACCTGCCCAAGGACGATAAGGAAGAGAAGAAGCGCGACGAGGGAAAACCTTATCAGACCAAGCGGAACATCGCGGTTTCGCAGATCCGCGCGATGCAGAAGCGCCTGACGACCAGGCCGACCTTGGGCTCGCGCCGCGTAATCATCATTGATCCGGCAGATGATATGGAGCCTTCCGCCTCCAACGCCCTGCTCAAGAGCTTGGAAGAGCCCCCGCAGGGCACGTTCTTCCTGCTCGTGACGCATCGCCCTTCACGACTGCTGCCAACGATCCGCTCGCGCTGCCGGGTAATGCGCTTTCCGGTCCTCAACGCACGCCAGATGGAGCAAATGTTGTCGGAACAATCGGGAGAGACCAATCCCGCTGCTTTAGAGGCTGCGCGGCTCGCCAGCGGCGGTTCTTACGGAGCGGCGCTGCGCTTCATGGAGCAGGACCTTGCACCTATAGCGGCCAGCATCGGCCAGTTGCTGCGCGAAGGTGACCCGAAATTCGCGTTGCGGGGTGAGCTCGCGCGGTTGATTGGCGGTCGCCCTGATCGCGAGCGTCTCCAGGCGGTGCTTGAACTCGCGCAAGCGATCACTGCGCAGGCCGCGCGCACAGCCGATCCGGCGCAGCGTATCGCTTTGATTGACGCGCATGGCGAGCTGGTCGCGCTGGCGGGGCAGGCACCGACATTCAACTATGATGCGGGCCTGCTGGTGATGGAGATCGGAACCTTGCTTGTCGCGGCGGCTCCCGCTAGCGCACGGGCCAATGTCTGACCTCGATACATCTCCCTTCTACATCACCACGGCGATCAGCTATCCCAATGGTCGGCCGCATATCGGCCATGCCTATGAGGCGATTGCCGCCGATGTCATTGCCCGGTTCCAGCGTTTGCAGGGACGCGAAGTGCGTTTCCAAACCGGGACTGACGAACACGGCCTGAAAATGGCTCGCAAGGCTGAGGAGCAGGGCCGCACCGCCCGCGATCTGGCGGATGAAATGTCCGGTTATTTCCAGGAGATGTGCGACGCGTTGAACGTGAAGTACGACCGCTTCATCCGCACGGTTGAGGAAGATCATCACCGCGCCAGCCAGGCCATTTGGAAAGCGATGGAGGCCAAGGGTGATCTCTATCTTGACCGCTATGAGGGCTGGTACTCGGTTCGTGACGAAGCCTACTACGATGAGAGCGAGTTGGTCGCGGGGGAGGGCGAGGAAAAGCTCTCACCGCAGGGCACTCCGGTGGAATGGACGGTAGAGGAAAGCTGGTTCTTCCGCCTTTCCAAGTATCAAGACCAATTGCTTGAATTGCTGCGGACACCCGGCTTTCTGGAGCCAGCGAGCCGCCGCAATGAGATGATCGCTTTTGTCGAAGGCGGTTTGCGCGATCTCTCGGTCAGCCGCACCAGCTTCGATTGGGGCGTGAAGGTGCCCGGCAGCGACACCCATGTGATGTATGTCTGGGTTGATGCGTTGACCAATTACCTGACCGGCTTGGGCTACCCGGATGAGACGGAGGATTACGCGAAGTTCTGGCCTGCAGACCTGCACCTGATCGGCAAGGACATTGTGCGGTTTCACACGATTTACTGGCCTGCATTCCTGATGAGCGCGGATCTGCCGCTGCCAAAGCATGTGTTTGGGCACGGCTTCCTGCTCAATCGCGGGCAAAAGGAATCGAAATCTCTCGGGAATGTCACCGATCCGCTTGAATTAACTGATAATTTCGGCGTTGACGCACTGAGGTACTTCTTGCTGCGCGAAGTCGCATTTGGACAGGATGGCAGCTATTCTCCCGAAGCGATTGTGACCCGCGCCAATGCGGAACTCGCGAACAGTTTCGGCAATCTCGCGCAGCGCACGCTTTCCATGATTTTCAAGAATATGGATGGTGATTTGTCACCTTATGTGGATGAAGCCGCGTCGGGTGTCGAAGGCACAACGATCGGTGTGGACTCAGGCTTGATGCTTTCAGTGTTTGCAGGGGTGCAGTCACTTCGAGAGCAGTTCGAGGATCTAAACTTTAGCGTTGGTCTAGAACGTTGGATGGCAGCAGTTTTTGCGTGCAACCAATATGTCGATGAGCAAGCTCCTTGGGCACTTCGGAAAGAAGATCCCGACCGCATGGTCGCCGTGCTCATGACCTTGTTCCGGGCTGTTAGGACTCTAGCGATTGCACTTCGGCCCGTGTGTCCGACCGCAACAGACAGTTTGCTTGATCAAATGGGTATACCTGACGGTGAGCGAGATTATGCTGCGATCGAGGACCATGAGTGGTTTCAGAGATTGATTGATAGCGGTTTTAAGCTTGAAAAACCTCAAGGAGTATTCCCGCGGCTTGAAATGCCAGAGCGCGAGGGTGTTGAGTGATGCTCGTCGATAGCCATTGCCACCTCGAATATAAGGGCGTGATTGAAGACCAGCAGGGCGTGCTGGATCGCGCTCGCGGTGCGGGCATTGGCGCATTCCTCAATATCTCGACCAAGCAGTGCGAATGGGGTCAGGTGGTCAGCACCGCCAACCGAGAGCCAGATGTGTTTGCCAGCGTCGGAATTCACCCGCATGAGGCCGATGGCCATGCCGATCTGAGCCGCGAGACATTGCTCTCAGCGACGCAGAACCCGCGCGTCATCGGCATCGGTGAGACGGGTCTCGACTATTATTACGAGCATTCTGATCGCGAGACGCAGCAGCGCCTGTTCCGTATGCATATTGATGTCGCACGCGAAGTTCAGTTGCCGGTGATTATTCACACGCGCGATGCCGAGGACGACACGCTCGCGATCCTGGAGGATGAGATGGGTAAGGGCGCTTTCCCAGCGCTGATCCATTGTTTCACTGCGTCGGCAGAGTTTGGGGAAAAGGTGCTCGATCTGGGCCTGTCGATCTCGCTCTCCGGCATCGTAACATTCAAGAACGCTAAAGACTTACAGGCGGTCGCTGCGAAGGTTCCCGCGGGCCGGCTGTTGGTCGAAACCGACAGTCCGTTTCTCGCTCCGGTGCCGCATCGCGGTCGGCCGTGTGAGCCAGCGTTCGTGGCCGATACGGCTAAGTTCGTCGCTGAATTGCGCGGGGTTGATCCAGAGCAGTTGGCTGAGCAAACCACCGCCAATTTCACCAAATTGTTCAGCAAGGCGCAGCTGTGAAGCTCATCATGCTCGGTTCCGGCACGTCGACGGGCGTGCCGCGCATCGGCGATGATTGGGGCGATTGCGACCCGAACGAACCAAAGAACCGCCGCACGCGCGTGTCGATCATGGTCGAAAGCAATGAAGGCAGGCGGATTTTGGTCGATACATCGACCGACTTACGAGCGCAGATGCTCGCCAACGAGATCAACAGAGTGGATGCGGTCTTCTGGACGCATGACCACGCCGATCACTGTCATGGCATCGATGATTTGCGCGTGATGCGATACGGACGCGGCGGTCCGATCCCTGGCTTTGCTGGTGAAGACACGGCGCGTCGTTTGCGCCATCGCTTCGGTTATGTCTTCGCCGGTCAGGAGGGCTATCCGACCATCGCCAAGCTTGAGACGCTTGAGAAACTGCGCATGACTGCCGGGTTTGGGGTGGAATGGTGCCAGATGGAACATGGTCCGGGAGAGACAACCGGCTATCGGTTCGAGGCGGACGGCAAATCAATTGTTTATGCGACAGACTTCAGCGCCATTTCCGATGAGATGATCGAGACTTTTGAAGATGTGGACATTTTGGTGAGCGATTGTTTGCGTCGCGATCCGCATCCTACACATGCAAACCTGGCGATGGCATTGGAACTGGCGGAAAAATGCGGTGCCAAACGTTTGGTGCTGAGCCATTTGGATAAGAGCATGGATTATCAGACACTGGTCGATGAAACGCCTGATCACGTCGTGGTTGGATATGATGGGTTGGTTTTGGAAGCGTGAGGGGCTCAACCAACATCGATCCACTCAATTTCAATTTAACATAATATATATTATCAATCTCAGATAGCAGGATTTGCCCGAGGTGACCCAGGCTCCCCCATCGTCTCAAATCGAAGAGAAATCACAGATTGAACGTCTGCTGCAGATTATGGCGCGTCTCCGTGATCCGAATACTGGTTGCGAATGGGATGTCGCGCAAAACTTTGAGACAATCGCTCCATACACGATCGAAGAAGCGTACGAGGTTGCCGATGCGATCGCTCGATCCGATATGGCGGAACTTAAGGGCGAGCTTGGTGATCTGCTGCTCCAGGTCGTGTTTCACGCGCAAATGGCCAAGGAAGCCGATGAGTTCGCCTTCGAGGACGTTGCCGAGGCTATCTCGGACAAAATGGAAGCACGCCATCCGCACATCTTTGGCGATGAAGGCGGCACAATGGGCGAAACCCGCTGGGAAAACCTCAAAGAAGTAGAACGTAGCCAGAAAGGCTCAAGCAGTGCGATGGATGGGGTCGCATTGGCTCTTCCAGCCTTGATGCGCGCGCAAAAACTCCAAAAGCGCGCCGCGCGTACTGGGTTCGACTGGCCCGATCCGTCGGGTTCCGCAGCAAAAATAACTGAGGAAATGCAGGAGCTTGAAGTAGCAACATCCGAAACCGAGAAAATCGAAGAGGCAGGTGATTTGCTGTTCGCTGCGGTCAATTATGTCCGGGCGCATGGCGTGAGCGCAGAAGATGCCCTTCGCGTTGCCAACGCCAAATTCGAAAAGCGATTTCGAGCCATGGAAGATCTGGGGGAAGGCAAATTCGCGGAGCTATCGCTCGACCGGCAAGAGGCACTCTGGCAGCAGGTGAAAGCCACCGAAAAGCCTCAAACAACCGATTAGCGCCCTTCAAAGCGTCTCATACTGGCCGAATTCTTTCGGGTTGAGGCGGACAGTGAGTTGCCGCAATGGCCCCTCGTCGCCCTCCCCAGCATCGCTTTCATCCAACACATCGCCATGCGCATGCAGCCACGCGATGCGTCGGCCATCACTGGCAGGCAGGGTGACGGTGATTTTGCGCGCCTTCTTGGTGAGCGTATCAGCAACCAAGGTTAGAAGATCGTCGACCCCTTCCCCGCTTACGGCCGATATCACGGTGCAATCGGGTTGTTTGTCGGCCAATTCCCGCAATTCCTTGGCGTGCTCAGCCTCGGCAAGGTCGATTTTGTTCCAAACCTCAAGGATGGGAATGTCGCTGGTGCCGTCCTCAAGTTCAACCACGCCAAGCTCGCTCAGCACCTCCATCACTTGCTTCTTTTGCGCCCGGTTGGCGGGGTTTGCCATATCGCGGACGTGCAGAATGATGTCTGCCCCTGTGACCTCTTCCAGGGTTGCGCGGAATGCCGCGACCAGCTGCGTCGGAAGATCCGAGATGAAACCCACCGTGTCTGACAGGATAGCCTTTTCCACGCCGGGCATGCTGATCGCCCGCATGGTCGGGTCAAGCGTCGCGAACAGCAAGTCTTCCGCCATGACCTCGGCACCAGTCAGGCGGTTAAACAGGGTAGATTTCCCGGCATTGGTGTAGCCGACCAGCGCGATGACAGGCCAAGGCGCCCTTCCCCGCCGATCACGATGCAATTGGCGGGTCTTGCGCACCTGCTCGAGCTCGCGGCGCAGCCGCCCCATGCGCTGGCGGATCATGCGGCGGTCAGCCTCGATCTGGGTCTCACCAGGGCCGCCCAGGAAGCCAAAGCCGCCGCGTTGCCGCTCAAGGTGGGTCCAGCTGCGCACCAGGCGGCTCTGTTGGTAATCGAGATGCGCGAGTTCGACTTGCAGCCGCCCCTCGGCCGTTGCCGCACGCTCGCCGAAAATCTCCAGGATTAAACCTGTGCGATCAATTACTTTGCGTTTCAGCTTGTCTTCCAGATTGCGCTGCTGGATCGGTGTTAGCGCCCCGTCGACAATGACCAGCTCTGCCTCATGCTGCTCGCACCATACCTTGATGTTTTCCACCTGACCCGATCCGAACAGAGTGTTGGGCTGCATCTGGCGGATTGTGAGGATTTCCGAGTGTGCGATCACCACACCGATGGCGAGCGCCAGCCCTTCCGCTTCCTCAAGCCGCTCTGGAGCGTCCAAATCGTATTGCAGGCTGCGTATGTCCGGGCACAGCACAAGCGCCCGTGCTCCGCGGGTTACCTCATCCTGCAGATTTTCATCAAAGCTCAGTGGTCGGTCTCTTCGCCATCATCGCTGAGGTCCACGGGGCCCGCAGGCTGGATTGTGGATACAGCGTGTTTGTAGGCCAATTGCACCGCACCATCGCGCTCCAGCAGCATGCAAAACAGATCGTAAGAGGCGATCCGCCCTTGTAACATGACCCCATTGACCAGGAACATCGTCACCTGGACTTCGGATTCGCTGACACGGTTCAGGAAAACATCCTGCAACAGACGCTGTTTTTTGTTTCCGGCTCGGATCTGGAATTGCTCGGCATCGACATGCTGGCCCGGCATAATGGTCGAGATCGCATGCTTGTAGACGAGCTG
>JBCBDF010000131.1:0-6700 GCA_038529875.1 Pseudomonadota bacterium
AGGCGATGGCCGATCTGACCGCGCAAAACGTGCAGATGTGGTCGCACATGATCCACCCCTATTGGCATCACCTGTACGAAAGGCATTGGCAGTACGAGGTCCCTGAAGAGTTGGAAAAGTCCGATCATCCAAACTTGTTCGCCTGAGGCGGTTCGCGAGACGGGGATTGCCATGGCCACCCAGCTGCCAGCGCTTGATCTTGCCTGGCTCTCCCCACCGCGCGTCGTTCTGGTAGGAGCATCCGCCCGCGATGGATCGCTGGGAAAAGCAGTGTGCGACAATTTATTGGAAGGCGCTGGTCACTTCGTACTTCAGACCGTCAACCCCAAGCCTTTGACCATACCCCAAGCGGAGCATTTCACGTCCCTAGCAGACCTGCCGCACGGGCCTGGTGTGGCGGTGATCGTCATTCCACCGCATGCGGTTGCAGACGCCATCACAGCGCTCGGTAGCAAAGGCATCACCCTTGCCGTGGTGATCTCCGCTGGGCTCGGCCGAGACACTGGGGAGGGTGCCCAAATGCTTGAGGCGGCAAGCCAAGCGGGTGTGCGGATAATCGGGCCAAATTGCCTTGGGCTGATCGCCCCGCATCAGGCTCTCAATGCCTCTTTCGCGCGGGGAATGCCGATAGCAGGCGACCTTGCTTTCCTGTCCCAGTCCGGCGCGATCGCCACCGCCATGCTCGAATGGGCCCAGCCGCGCGAGGTTGGCTTTTCCACGGTCGTGTCGGTTGGCGATATGGCGCAAACCGGCATGGGCGAGTTGATCGACTTACTTGCCAAGGACGATAAAACCCGGGCGATCCTGCTCTATCTGGAAGGGCTGAGCGACGCGCCCGCATTCATGCAAGCCGCACAGCGAGCGAGCCAGATCAAGCCGGTCATTGCGCTAAAGGCCGGTCGCACCCGTGCGGCGCGACAGGCTGCTTTATCGCACACCGGCGCGCTGGCGGGATCCTGGGACGTCTATCGCGCGGCATTTCGCGAGAGCGGCATTGTAACGGTCGATACGCTTGATGCGATGTTCGATGCGGCCAGCCTGCTTCACCGCTATCCTGATCCGCCGGGCAAACGGCTGGCAATCGTGACCAATGGCGGAGGCGCAGGGATACTCGCAGTCGATGCGCTGGCGGGAACGGGCGCAATTTTGGCCGAGTTAAGCGCAGATACGCTCGCGCGACTGGACGCAGCTCTTCCCCCTACCTGGTCGCATGGCAACCCAGTCGACATTATCGGCGATGCGGATGCGGCGCGATACGAGGCAGCGGTGCGCGCGGTGCTATCCGATACCGGGGTCGACGCGGTGATGGTCATGAATTGCCCCACTGCCCTGCTTGATCCAGGCGAAGCCGCACGAGCAACCGCAAGGGCCGTCGAGAGCGCCCGTAGCGAGGGCATATCGAAGCCGGTTTTCGGTTGTTGGATTGGCGACGAGAACTTCGCTCGCTCTGCACCGATCCTACAGGCTGCGAGGATCCCCGTGCTCGCCACGCCAGCCGATGCATCGAACGGCTTTGGCTCGCTCGTCCACGCACGCGAAGCTCGCCAGAGAACCGGCGGGCCGACCAAAACGAGCGTAAGCGAAGCAGTGATAGCAGAGGCGAAAAACCTGCTTGAATCGGTCAAACAAGACGGACGAAAAATCCTCAGCGAGATCGAAGCGAAACGCCTGCTTAGCTTGTTCGCCATCCCCGTTACCGAGACCCGATTGATCGCCGACCCGGATGAGATTGACGAAGCCTGCGCCACTATCGCCGGGCCGTACGCGCTCAAAATCGTCTCTCCGGACATCACACACAAATCCGATCATGGCGGGGTAGCACTGGGGCTCTCCGACGCTCGCTCCGTCAGGCGCTCGGCGCAGGCCATGCGAGCGCATATCGCGCAAGCCTTTCCCGACGCGCGTATCGAGGGATTCGCTCTCCAGCCAATGATTGCGCGCAAGGCAGCGCATGAATTGTTTGCCGGCATTGCCACAGACCCGACCTTTGGCCCGATTGTCCTTTTCGGGGCGGGAGGCACGGCAATCGAGGTGATCGCCGACAAGGCGATTGGCCTGCCGCCGGTCACATCCCGTCAAGCGCGCCGGATGATTTCAGAAACCCGGATTGCACGTCTGCTCGGTGGCTATCGACATATCCCGGCGACCGACCTTGCAGCGGTTGAGGCGGTGCTGGTGGAGCTGTCCGAAATGGCTATCGCCCTGCCAGAAATCAGCGAGCTTGATGTCAATCCGCTGCTCGCCGATGCCGATGGAGTGATTGCCCTTGATGCGCGGGTGATTCTGAAAGACCCAGCCATCATCTAGGGAAGTTTCCGTATGCTCCGCGTCCGCGCGCGGAGGTAAATCTGCATCCCCCTGAAACCCCCTAATGGAGATGTTGATCATGGCTGATGAAATGACCCTGGCCAAAGAATCTCGCGAAAACACCGATCTGTCCGACTATCTGCGCGAACCGTTTAGTCGGCTGCGCAGCGAAATGGACCGGATGTTCGACGAATTCCCGCCGCGCTTCCCTGCGGCCCGATTTGGCACGCGCTATCTCGCGTCCATTCCCGTTCCAGCTGTCGAGATGACGGAAACCGACGAGGACTACCGAATTTCAGTCGAGGTTCCCGGCATTCCGCACGAGGCCATCGATCTCGCGATTGAGGACGACATGCTCGTGCTTAGAGGCGAGAAAAAGGACGAACGCGAAGAGAAAGAACGCGATTATTCGGTATCCGAGCGCAGCTATGGATCGTTCGAGCGACGCATATCTCTACCGCAGGATGCCCTTGCCGACGGCGTCGAAGCCAACACCGATAATGGCGTGATCAAGATCGTCATTCCGCGCAACAAGCAGGCATCGCCAGAGCGGCGCCGGATCGAAATCCGGACGTCTTAACGCCGAGGCCATTGCATCTTGCCGTACTTTTGAAATGCCAGGCGGTTCTGCGACCCGACCGCCAGGCTCGCCATCCCGGCTTGTCTGAACCCTCATCAAGCCGGGATGGCATTTCAGTCACCAACACCGTCGATGCTCGCACAACCGGTGCTCAGCCATAGTATGAGAAGAGGCCCAGATGTCATCCTACGCCCAAAAAATTCTCACCGCCGCCGTCTGCGGGCTGGCGCTTGTCACAACTGGCTGCACCATGCGCAGCACGCCCTACCAGCCGCTGCAGTCAGCCAGCCGGGTATCGGGCGGATATTCGGACCTGCGGATCGACGAAACGCATTACCGGGTCAGCTTTGCCGGCAATCGCCTCACCTCACGTGAGCGGGTCGAAAGCTACCTGCTGTTCCGCGCGGCCGAACTGACCCTGCTCAAAGGCTATGATCATTTCGTGATCATGGATCGGGAAGTCGAACACCAGATCGAGCGCCAGGTCCGCCGCGATCCATTATACGATCCGTGGTTTGCGCCCTACCACACGCATTGGCGCCCCTATTGGCGGTATTATCGCACTGGCCGCGGCTGGTATCATTGGTATCCTTACTATGGCGATCCATTCTGGTCGGCACGCTATGATGTCCGCACGATCGAGCGGTTCGAAGCGAGCGTCGATATTCGCATAGGTCGAGGTCCCGTTCCAAATGGCAATCTAAGGGCCTTCGATGCGCGCAAGGTGCGCGACGACATTGCTCCACAAATCGAATATCCCTGAGGTCACTCCAGCCTTAGAGTTGCGAGACGCGGCTTCCATCCGTTATCGAGCTGCTGGGATTGACGATCACCTCTGCGCCCTCCCCTAGCCCTTCGATCAATTGCGCGTGGGTATCATTGATCTGCCCCAATTCGACCGAGGTCGCACGGGCCCGTCCATTCTCAATGGCAAAGACCTGCCACTCGCCTTCCGGCCCGCGAAACAGAGAGCCAATCGGCAGGCGCAGGGTCTCATCTTCGCTCCACAACTGGATCGTCGCGTCCACCTGATAGCCATGCCCCAGGCGATTGGCTTGATCAGTGGCGAGCTCATCAAACGAAATGATCACATTAACTCGCTGTTCTTCGATACCCAGCGCCGAGACTTTCAACCGGCCGAACGGCTCGATCCGTTCGACCTCGCCGATTAAGGCATCCGGCCCACCCCATTGCGTGATCTCAACGCGATTGCCCGGTTTGACGCGGACAGCCTCGCGCGAAAGCAGGTCGACCACCACTTCGATCGTATCCGGATTACCGATCGTCGCCAGCGGCGTGCCCTCCGCGATCACTCCTTCGCTCTCATTGATGACCGAAAGAACCTCACCGCTGGCTGGCGCGCGGACGGCCAACGGACTGCCAGAGGCGGTGCCGCTGGGGTTGGCGATCATCGACCGCAAACGAACGACTTCTGCTCGTGATTGGGCCAGCGATGATTGCTGGGTGGCGACTTGGGTGCGCGCAGCTTCAAGCTGGGCCTTGGGCAGAAATCCGCGTTTCGACAGCTCCTCGGCGCGGTCGAGATCTCGCCGCGATTGCCCCAAGGATGCCGATATGCCAGTCACTGCCGCGCGCGCCGCCGCCAGCGCTGCCCGCATCTCGTCACGGCTGCGTTGGTCGAGCGGGCTTGAGGGACGCCCGGTCATGCGAGTGATCAGCGCGCCGTTGCTCACCACGTCGCCGGGCTCAAGCTCAATCCGGGCAAGATACCCGGTCACCGGTGCTGACACGACGTAATACTCCTCGGCCCGCGTCACCCCATCGTCGGTTACGCCAACCGCCATTGGGCCCCGCGTGACTTCGTCGGTATCGACCAGGATCGGTTGCGGCCACAGGGCATAGAGCAGGCCGACGACTAGCAAACCTGCGATCAACAAGGCCCAGCGCCAGCTTTTGATCCGATCCCACATCAGTCGCGCGCCTTCAAAACGCGGACCATATCCAGCCGCAATACACGCCGGGCAACCACCACGGCGGTCAGCATCGCGGCGATCAAGACCACAATCGCTGCAAACGCATAGGTTGATCTCTCAGGCGCGAAGGGTAGCCGGAATAGGTCGGAGCTGAACATCATCACCATGAATTGAGCGAGCCAATGGCCGACGATCAAACCGATGGGCACCGAAAGCGCGACAAGCAGCGCGATCTCGCCGATCAGGACAATGGCGACTTCGCTGCTTTGATACCCGAGCACCCGTAATGTCGCCAGTTCATGCGCGCGCTCGGAAAACAGGATACGCGCGCTGTTATAGACAACCCCCACCGCAATAGCCGAGGCGAAGGCAATGTAGAATACCATCATGGTGTTGATATTGTCGTCGATTAATTCGGCAAATCGCTGCATTTCCATGTCCCTGTCGCCAATACTCAACGTGACCGGCATCGCTTTGAGCTTGGTCAACAATGCCTCACGCTCGGCCGGATCGATCAGCATCAGGGCCGATCCCACTGGGGCGCCATCACGCGCAAGTCGGCCTATAGTCTGGTCGGTGGCATAGGCTCTCGCGCCGATAAACTCGTCGACCAACGCACCCACCGGCAGCATCGCTTCGGTTCTACGTCCGCCGAGCATCTTCACTTGCACACTTTCGCCCGCCTGCACGCCCAGTTGCTCCGCCAATTGACGGCTCAGCATCAGCCCGCCTGGCGGCATCTCGATCAGATTGCCTTCAGCATCGATGCGCGCCGTAAGGAGCGATCCTGGCATGGTGACCTCCAGTGCTGTCCACTCGTGCCGATTACCATGACTCATCTCCACGCTCAGCCCGCGTATCGGCTCAACTCTTAAAACGCCGGGCATTTGCCGCAGCTCGTAGAGCACATCCTCGTTGCGAGGCTCCGTGAAAGTGACCGAAATGTCCTGGCGCTGGGAGCGAAAGAAATAGGAATCGAGCATGAAATGGCTGGAATCGATGAACTGCAGCACTGCGAATAGCAGACCCATCGAGATCGCCACGCCGCTCACCGTGATCGCAGAGCGCGTCGGCCAGCGCGCAATGTGTCGAACGATCATGTTGCCAGTTGCCGAGATTCCGGCTCGCTGGCCTATCTTTTCGACCAAGCCGGCTCGATAAACGGGTGGTGGCGGCGGCGACATGGCAACCGCCGAGGTGAGCCGGATCGCCGCCCGCACTCCGCTGAGCGCACCAAAGCCAGCAGACCCCAAGGCGAGAGCTGCCGCCCCCAGAAAAACGCTCGGGGCGAAACTGAAACGCAAGAAGGGGAAGTGATAAAGCCCGGCATACAGTTCGGTCATGGCTCGCCCCATCCAGACCCCTGCGAGTGATCCGAGGATGGTCGCGAGTAAGGCGATGGCAAGAGCGAATTTCAGAAAGTGCCACCCGATTGCGAAATCGGAGTATCCGAATGCCTTAAGCAGGCCGATTTGTGCCCTTTGGGTACGGATCATGCGGCCCAGCACGATGTAGACGAGGAAGGTCGACACGATCAGGAAAACCGGCGGAATAACCTGCACCATCGCCTCAAGCTGATCGAGCTCGCTCTGCAAGAAAATGTTGCTGGGGTGATCCTCGCGGTCATAGGCACCGGTGCCACCATAGGGTTCGAGCAGGTGGTCAATCGCGCGGATCACATCGCCTTCCGATGCCCCTTGTTGCAGGGTCACCGTCAACGTGTTGATCGCCTCGATCCGATCGGTTGCCGCCTCCAGTGCCTCGCGCCCCATCCAGAATATGCCAAAGCGTGTGTCGTCCGGTACGATATCGCCAGGGGCCACAGCACTGGAGGCGGCAACCGATCGGATCGAGGCGATCAACACGTTGACGGTGACCC
>JBCBDF010000132.1:0-6604 GCA_038529875.1 Pseudomonadota bacterium
CCAATCGCCGCCCGTTAGCTGTGAACGTATCAAACACTCCTCATCAACAAAGGAGTGTGACTGATGAAAACTATGACTGAATTTGAAGTCGCCGATGTAACCGGTGCTGGCATCATCGAAGAAATCGAAGAGCGTCATCCCGGTGGCGAATGGTGCGGAAGCAGCTACGTCCCGAACGGCTGCCCGCACCCAGAGCCAAGCTACATGCCTCTGCCTTTCTGAGCATCATTGAACGAACGGCGATTTGGTGGCGCTGTGTTCAGGTGCAGCGCCACCATTCGCTCTGTTCGCCCGAAGACGCTCTGAAGCCTAACGCTTCTTCGCGATCTTGATCTTTTGCTGCTTAGCGAAGCTCTTGGTCGAGTCCTCGCTACGGTTCAGCGCTTTCGCAATCTGCTTCAGGCCCTGCCCTTTGGAGGCGAGCAGCTTCAACCGGCCTGCCTCTTCAGCATTCCACGGCTGTTTGTGACGTTCAAAGCGTTCTTTACCCATGTCCGCGCTCTAAACACGCTGACAAGCGATAGCGAGCGCGAAACCGCTCGCCCCCACGCTTAGCCCCGCGCAATCTTCTCAAGCTTGGCACGCAGGGCCGGCTCGTCGAACGGCTTGACGATGTAATCGTCAGCGCCCGCTCCGATGCCCTCATGAATGTCCGAGGCATCGCCTTTCGACGTGCAGAACACGATGGTCGGTGCCTTGGGTGTCGGGATGGCGCGCAGCTGGCGTACGAATTCGATCCCGTCCATTTCCGGCATTTGCCAGTCGGTCAGGACGAGATGCGGCATGCTCTTCTTGCAGCGAGCGAGCGCTTCCTCGCCGTTTTCAGCCTCAATCGGCACATAGCCGAGGCTTTTGGCAATCTTGCTGGAAACCTTACGGATCACGCGGCTGTCATCAACGATCAGGCAGACTTGCGCAGCGGACTGCTCGACCTGCGCCGACGATCCGCGCATGGCCTTCGCCGCGCGCACGATCGCATCTGTATCATTTGCGTCTTGTGGGGCGTCCTCGCGCGCGCTTTCCTTGGCTTCGACCGGCGATTGCTCATCACCTGAACCCGCAGAATCGCCCTCTTCTGTTACAGGCGCAGGCATGCCCTTCGCAGCAGCGAGCTTCTCAGCAAGCGTCTTGCCTTCCATCGCCTCTTTCTGGCGAGCCTTGCCCCCTGGTGAATTTGAGCCGGTGGTGCGTTTGATTAGATTTTGAATGGCTCGAGCTCCCCTCCAATGGCGGCAAAGCTGGTCTCATCGACCCCGCTTTCTGCCGCATCGGCTTCTTCCTGATGTCCACCAGCGGTTTCACCGGGCGTCATGCAAACATGCAAGTAAGGCATCCAGACATCGCCGAATTCGGCTTTCTGATACCACACGTCGAGCACGTCATAGCTCGCCCAAATTCCGTCGGGCTCGCGCAGACGCAGCCCCTCGCCAATGCGCGGCACAGCGGCAAAGCGCATGCGCTCTTGCGATTGATGGGTCTCGTTCTGGACTTCGACTTCGATCACGTTCGCGTTCCCGTTAATGGCCCAACTCTGGCTGGCCTAAGGCCTTAAGGTTGCCGTTGCGCGCAATAGCACATGGGCCGTTAAGCAAACGTGATAAGGGCCAATACTTGACGATTTGCAAACGCGGGGACGTTTGCGATGAGAGACACGAACGGCAGACGCCGCAAGATGGGCAAAGAATCTACTTTGCCGCTGTTTTGGCTGCCTTTTTCGCCGGAGCCTTTTTCTTCTTCGGCGCGGCTTTCTTGCGCTTCTTCTTGGCAGGCCCCTTGGCTGCGCGCGCATCGATCAGCTCGATCGCCTTTGCCGCCTCGATATCCTCAGGCTTGATGTCCTTCGGGATGGTCGCATTAACATTCCCATCGGTGACGTATGGGCCATAGCGCCCCGGCATGACCTTGATCTCGCCGCCGCTGGTCGGATGTTCGCCCAGGGTCTTGATCGGCTCGGCCTTGCCGCGCCCGCCGCCCTTGCGATTGGCAGCCTCTGCAAGCAGCGTCACCGCGGCATTCATACCGGTGTCGAACACATCGCGCGTGCTCTGCAGCTTCGCATATTTGCCATCGTGGCGCAGATACGGGCCGTAGCGCCCAATCGCCGCCTCGATTTCCTTACCCGTTTCCGGATGCGCGCCAACAATGCGCGGCAGATCGAGTAGCTTCACCGCCCATTCGAGGTCGAAATCATCGAGATCCTTCGGGATCGAAGCACGCTTCTTCTTATCCTCGTGCTCCATCTCGACATAAGGCCCAAAGCGGCCGGATTTGCGATGGATTTCTGCCCCTGTTTCAGGGTGCGTGCCCATCACGCCGTCGGCGCTGCCATCATCGCCGTCCCCGCCCGGCTGAGCAAAGCGGCGGGTGAATTTGCATTCCGGATAGTTCGCGCAAGCGATGAATGCTCCGAAGCGACCTCCGCGCAGCGACAACTTGCCGCCCTCGCGCCCTTCGGTTTCGCATAGCGGGCAGCGGCGGGGGTCTGTACCATCGTCGGTTGGAGGGAACAGGTAATCGGAGAGATACTCGTCCAATACCTCGGTGACTTCGCTGGGAAGCTTCTCCATGACCTCTTCGGTCTTGGGTTTGAAGTCCTTCCAGAATTTCGCCAGCAATTCCTTGTAATCTTCGCGCCCGTCGGAGACGGTATCGAGCTCGTCTTCCATCCCGGCCGTGAATTCGTAGGCGACGTAATTGGGGAAGAAGCGCTCGAGGAAAGCCGTCAACAAGCGGCCCGAATCCTCGGCGTGGAAACGGCTCTTTTCCATCCGCACGTAATCGCGATCACGCAAGGTCTGAATGGTCGAAGCATAGGTCGACGGGCGGCCAATGCCGAGCTCTTCCAGCCGCTTGACCAGCGAGGCCTCTGAGAAGCGCGGCGGCGGCTGGGTAAAGTGCTGGTTCGCCTCGACCGCCTTCTTGGCGGGAACATCGCCCTTGTTGATGACGGGCAGCAGGCCCTCTTCATCCTCATCCGACTTGTCGTCGAAACCTTCCTGATAGACCGCGAAGAAGCCGGGGAATTTGACCACCTGGCCGGTCGCGCGCAGCTCGTTCTGGCCGGTCGCATCGCGCATGGTGACAGTTGTGCGCTCCAGCTGGGCGGCAGACATCTGGCTGGCCATGGCACGCTTGAAGATCAGCGAATAGAGCTTCGCCTCGTCGCCCGATCCGGCGGCATCGCGGCTGAAATTGGTCGGCCGGATCGCTTCGTGCGCTTCTTGAGCATTCTTGGCTTTGGTGCTGTAAAAGCGCGGTTTTTCGGGGCGATAATCGTCATTGAACCGCTCTGCGATGGCGTCGCGCGCAGCCATGATTGCCGACATGTCCATCTGCACGCCATCGGTCCGCATGTAAGTGATCGCGCCCGCCTCATACAGCGATTGCGCACATCGCATGGTGTGGCTGGCGGAAAAGCCAAGCTTGCGCGCGGCCTCCTGCTGCAACGTCGAGGTGGTGAATGGCGGCGAAGGGTTCCGCTTGAGCGGCTTGGTCTCGATATCCTCAACCGTGAAGCGCCCGGCATCGACCGCAGCCTTGGCCGCCATCGCCGATGCCTCATTGCCGAGGTCGTGCTTCCCCAGCTTCTTGCCGTCAAACTTGACCAACCGCGCCTCGAACTCGGTTCCGTCCTGCTCCAGCTTGGCCAGGACCGACCAGTATTCGACCGGATTGAACGCTTCGATCTCGCGCTCGCGATCAACGATCAGCCGCAAAGCGACCGATTGCACACGACCCGCCGATTTCGCGCCGGGCAGCTTGCGCCACAGCACCGGGCTGAGAGTGAAGCCAAATAGATAGTCCAATGCGCGGCGCGCGAGATAGGCGTCGATCAGGTCGGTATCGAGTTCGCGCGGGCTTTTCATGGCCTCGGTCACAGCGGACTTGGTGATCGCGTTGAACGTCACCCGGTCGACCTTGGTCGGCAGGGCCTTGCGCTTCCTCAGCAGCTCCTGAACGTGCCAGCTGATCGCCTCCCCTTCGCGATCGGGGTCGGTTGCGAGCACGAGGCGCGAGGCGTCCTTCGCCGCATCAGCGATTTCCTTGAACCGCTTCTGCTTGTCGCGATACAGCTCCCAATCCATCGCAAAGTCTTCATCGGGCCGCACGCTGCCATCCTTGGGTGGCAGATCGCGGACATGACCGTAGCTGGCGAGAACCTTGAAGTCCTTGCCCAGATATTTCTCGATAGTTTTCGCCTTGGCTGGCGATTCAACGATGACTAATTGCATGGTGGTTTTTGTAGAATCCCTGAGTGAGCCTTACGTGTACGTACGCGCGAGGGTGGGGTCGGTTTCTGGAATCCGTCAAGTGGGATTATCTCTATTTACATCAAGGTGACGAGGGGCGGCGCTGGCATATCCCCTACCCAGCCAAACTCACCCGGCCACCGGAATGCCGCTCCAGCTCGCCGGTGATTTCCAATTCGAGCAGCGCCATCTGCACCAGCGCCATGCTCGCGCCCGATTGCCGCACCAGCTCGTCCACCGCAACCGGCGCGGTGGAAAGCAGCGCGATAACCTCTTCGGTATCACCACCAAGTCCCGCTTCATCGCCCAACTCCGAGAAATCGTATTCCTCGCGTGTCTCGGCCAAATTGAAGCGCGAGCGCGGCGTGCCTTCAAAGCTCTCAAGCAATTCGGCCACCTCGTCCGGCGATTGCACCAGCACCGCGCCATCGCGGATCAGCTGGTTGCACCCGAGGCTGCGCGTATCGAGCGGGGAGCCGGGAATGGCCATGACCTCGCGGCCTGCCTCACCCGCCAGCCGAGCGGTGATCAGCGAGCCGGACTTGGGCGCGGCCTCGACCACCAGCGTGCCCGCCGCCAGTCCAGCGATAATGCGGTTGCGGCTGGGGAAGTGGCTGCCGCGCGGCTGAGTGCCCGGAGGCTGCTCGGCGATCAGCAGGCCTTCGCTGGCGATCTGTTCCTGCAACGCCTCGTGCTGCGGCGGATAGGCAATGTCGATGCCGCTCGCGATCACCCCGATTGTCGCACCATCGCTTACGCTCAAGGCGCCTTCATGGCTCGCGCCGTCGATCCCGCGCGCCAGCCCTGACACCACGACATAGCCTTGCGCCGCCAGATCGCGCCCGAATTGCTTCGCCAGCTTGACCGCCGCCGCAGAAGAATTGCGCGCGCCCACCATCGCCACGCATGGCTTGGCAGCGAGTTTTATATCTCCGCGATAGGTCAGGATTGGCGGTGCGCTCTCGATTTCTCCCAGAAGCGCGGGAAAATCTGGCTGGTCGTGAAACAGGTAGCTTGCCCCGGCGCGCTGAATACCCTCAACCTCGCGCTCAATCCGGTCACGCGGCGCCGGGCGATAACTGCGCTTGCCGCGCCCACCCAGCTCGGGCAGCGCCTCAAGCGCCGCGACCGCATTCCCAAACCGCGCCAGCAATTTACGGTAGCTTACCGGGCCGATATTGGGCGATCGCAACAGGCGTATCCGGGCGAAAGCCTCGCCCTGGGAAAGTTGCTCTACCATTTGTGAGTCCCCGCGCAGGCGGGGACCTCCTTCGGATCGGCGTTGGTCTGCAAGAGGCCCCTGCCTACGCGGGAGCTCACGGCTTTTTCCCGCCGATCTTGGGTTCTTCACCCTTGGCCAGCCGACCGATATTCTCGCGGTGGAGGTAGATGATGATCCCGGCAATCGCAGCGAGTACGGGGAAGAATTGCGGATAGCCGAACAGCGGCGCGGCGGCGGCGGCAGCGACAACCGCGCTCATCCCTGCCAGCGAGGAAATGCGGAAAATGGCGAGGATTGCGATCCAGATTGCGGCGTAAGCCAGCCCTATCGGCCATGCGAGACCGAAAGCGACACCGGCATTGGTCGCGACCCCTTTCCCCCCTCTGAATTTGAGCCAGATCGGGAAGCAATGGCCCAGCACCGCAGCACCAGCGGCAAAGGCCATGGCAACTTCGCCCCACACCTGCCCCGCGATGAAAACCGGCGCAAAGCCCTTCACCAGGTCGAGCAGCAGCGTGCCCGCCGCCAACCCCTTGTTCCCGGTGCGCAGCACATTGGTCGCGCCGATATTGCCGCTGCCGATGTTGCGCACATCGCCCATGCCCGCCGCCTTGGTCAGCAACAGCCCGAACGGGATTGAGCCCAGCGCATAGCCCAATATCGCTGCGAATAGAATTTCCATGATATACCTCTAAACCGTTCGCCCTGAGCTTGTCGAAGGGCTGATTTTTCTTTTAATGGCGTGCAACAAAAAGAAAAGGACAGGGCTTCGACAGGCTCAGCCCGAACGGAGTTTCTTGTGGAAGCCGCGCCATCATCCCCAATCCTGCTGCTCGACACCGGCGTTGGCGGGCTGACGATCTATGACGAGGTTCGCAAGGCTCTGCCCAACGCGCAGATCATCCTGGCGGCGGATTACGCCGGTCTGCCTTACGGGAAAAAGACGGAAGCCGAGGTCGCCGCGCGGGTTGCCGGATTGCTCGGTCGGATGAGCGAGAGATACCAGCCGCGCCTCGCCTGTATCGCCTGCAACACGGCGAGCACGATTGCGTTGGGCATGGTGCGCGAGGTGCTTGAGATCCCGATTGTCGGGACGGTGCCCGCGATCAAACCCGCCGCGCTCACCAGCAAG
>JBCBDF010000133.1:0-6603 GCA_038529875.1 Pseudomonadota bacterium
TGCTGTCGGAACCGCCAAGTCGGCAAGGTTTTGATCTGATCCTGTGCCGCAATGTGTTGCTTTATTTTGATCCGGTAACTCGCAGAGCCGCGTTTGAGCGGTTGCTGAGCGCATTGGCACCGGATGGCTGTTTGATGTTGGGTGCGGGTGAAACCGTGGTCGGCCAGACCGACGCTTTCGAGCCGATCGCCCACCGCGTGAGTCTGTACGAACCGGCCCGCAAATCGCGCATAGAGCGGCCGCAGGCGGCGTTCGGCTAAAGGTTTGGCGGCGGACGCGGTCTGCCAAGCCTGGAACAGGTCCTTTCGTAAGGGCCAAACATCTCAAATATCTATCGAAACGGCATTTCCGTTACCTTTGCAGGTTATGGTTTACCCTTATTTAGCCAAGCACGTTTAGTGCCCGAACGTCGCAAATAATGTGCCGCAAGAGGCCAGCAAGGAAAATCGGGTGCCTGAAGCAAAGAAGACGATACGGTTAACCTCAACCAGCGTGATGATCGTTCCGTTCATCGTGTTGTCGCTCATTCTGGGCGGCGTTTATCTGGCCGCCAACTTTGCTGACCAGATCGCTGTAACCTCGCCATCCATGCTGCTGCTGTCCGGCATTGTTCTATACGCTGCGACGATCTTTATGTTCAGCAAGCTTGTCCTGCTGCCCGCACGCGAAACCGATACGGACAGCGCCAGCACCACCGATACGCTTAGCAAGCTCCCTAACCGCCGCGCGCTGCATGCCAGCATCGAGCAGGCGAAATGCGAGCCGGATGAAATTGCGGTCGCGATTGTTGACCTCGACAGCTTCAAGCAGGTGAACGATCATTTTGGGCACGCGGTGGGCGATACCTTGATCGAGAAATGCTCCGAAATCCTCACCGCTGCGACCGAGCCGGAGGCGCGCTGTTTTCGCCTGGGAGGCGATGAATTTGCGATCCTGATGACCGGCGCCGTGGCAGGAACAATCCTGGAAGGCATGTGCCGCAATGTGCTGGAACAGCTTTCAAAGCCGATTGCTATCGGCGACCGCCGCATACCGATTGGCGCGAGCATCGGGCTGTCGCGCTCAACCGACGAAGATCCTATCGCCGCCTCCGAATTGCTCCGCCGCAGCGACGTGGCAATGTCCATGTCCAAACGCGCTGGCAAGATGCGTTGCACCTGGTTCAACGAAACCTTCGACCGCCGCCGCGAAGCCGTCCGCGAGCTCGAAGACGAGCTTCGCGCAGCCCTGGCAAGACGCGAATTCGCACTGGCGTACCAGCCGCTAGTCGATGCCGAGACCGGAGCCATCGTGGCAGTAGAATCGCTGCTGCGCTGGAACCGCGAAGACGGCAATAATGTCGGGCCGAATGTCTTTATACCGGTCGCAGAAGAATCCGGCCTGATCAATGCGATCGGCCTTTGGGTGCTGCGCCAGGCGATGAGCGATGCCGCGAGCTGGGACGATATCACTTTGTCGGTGAACATCTCAGCGGCGCAATTACGCAACCCGGAATTTCCGATCCAACTGGGCCAGATATTAGAAGAAACCGAATTTCCACCTGAGCGACTGGAAGTTGAAATCACCGAGACCTGTCTGGTGCTCGACCCTGTCGTCGCCGAACGCGCGCTCGACATGATCCGCAGCTTTGGCGTCAAAGTGGCGCTCGATGACTTTGGTACAGGCTATGCCTCTATCGGTTTCCTGCGCCAATTCCGCTTCGAAAAGCTCAAGCTTGACCGTAGCCTGATCGTTGAGGCTGGAGAAGACGAAGGCAGCCGGGCAATGATCCTTTCAAGCGTTACGGTAGCCCGCGCGCTCAAAATGGCCGTTACGGCGGAAGGCGTGGAGACCAACGAGCAAGCCGATCTGGTCCGTACCGCAGGGTGCGATCAAATTCAGGGCTGGCTCTATTACAAGGCTTTGCCAGCAACTGAAATTGATGACCTGCTTCAACCAGGTGCGGTCGGAAATGACTCACGATCTTCAGATGGCGAGGTGGCAGCATGAACTCCCTTCACGATGAGCAATTCAATCGCGACGCCGAACGCGCAATCGAGATTGCCGAACGCGCTGCCACAACCGACGATTCCTTCCGTTACGACGAAACAGTAGGCGTCATAACGGGGTGGTACAGTCGCAGCAGCACAAGAGCAAAAGTCTTCCTGACCGTCGGCGCTCCCTTGGCCATCGTCCTGGTCACAGCGGCATTCGCCTTCTTTGGGCTCGGCCACGTCTCAGATGCACTCGCAAGCGGGCGCCCCGACGCAATCGAGCATGCTGCAGGCGAACTGGGCACCATTCGCTTCGTGATGATCATGGCGGTTGGCGCCAGTCTGCTCTTCGCCTTGCTCCTTTTCAACGCGATCCGAAGCGATATCATTCGCACTTCACGCCAATTAATCGACTGCCTCCGCCGAATTTCCGATGGTGAGCACGACATCGTCGTTCCACACCAGTCCAGAGGCGATGAATATGGCGAGCTCGGGGTGGAGATCGAGCGGATGCGGTTGGCCCATATCGAATTGATGGCGTTGTCCAAAGAGCGCGCGGAACAGGCACAATTGGAACTCGAGCAGCAAAACCACCTCGAAGAGGAGCGCGCCGAGGCACAACTTGAGCATGAGAAGCTACTGCGCGAAATGACAAGTCAATTCGATCAAACAATCGGAGATGTCGTTAGCGGCGTCGCAAGCGCATCCAGCCAACTCCAATCAACTTCCAAGGCGATGGCCGGCACTGCAGAAGCGGCAAGCGAGCGCACCAATCTGGTGGCCGACTCAATGGATAAGGCCAATTCCGGAGCCAGTGCCGCTGCGGCTGCAAGCGATGAATTCGCTCTGTCGATCGGCGAAATCAGCCGCCAGGCTGCGGCCTCTGCCGAAATGGCGCGAAAAGCTACTGAAGCTGTCGGCGAAGCTGACCACACAATCTTTGCCTTGACCCAATCGGCTGACCAGGTTGGTGAGATCGTCGAGTTAATCCAGACTATCGCCAAGCGCACGAACCTGCTGGCACTCAATGCATCGATTGAGGCCGCGCGCGGCGGCGAAGCTGGACGGGGGTTTGCGGTTGTTGCCAGCGAAGTGAAAGAGTTGGCAACTCAAACAAGCCGCGCGACGGATCAGATCGCAGAGCAAATTCGCACCATGCAGGGCACAACCGATGCCAGCATCAACGCGTTGCAGGCAATTACCCGCGAAGTGCATCAGTTGGAAAGCACGGCAATTTCGATTGCCACGGCAGTCGACCAACAATCGCTTGCAGGACGCGAACTTGCCAACAGCGTGGAGCTGGCTGCGAATGGGACAAAGGATGTGGCCGGGCATATTGAGGATGTGCGCGAATTGTCGCTTTCAACCGGAGCAGCCGCCAGCCAGGTTCTGGACAATGCCAATGCATTGGAAGGCGAAGCATCCAAGCTGCGCACACATGTCGACAAGTTTTTGGAACAAGTCCGCGCGCGCTAGACGACCGTCACCGACCAGATTCACCTCTGTAAACAGCTCGAGAACAGGGCTGAACGAAGGCTTTATTAAGCATTTTCGTTCAAGGCCTATCTAGGCAATCGCCCTGAGGTGGGAACTTAGAAATGAATATGATGACGCTCCAGAACGAGCGGGATGACCACAAAGCATCTTCCTTTACGCAGGAGTTGCAAGACGAGCTGGCGACCGAACCCGCTGATTCAGAGCCATCATCGTCGGGCGACAAAGGCATCCTGCTCGGTCGTTTGGCGTGGTTTCGCAACATGCGCGTCGCAAACAAGATCCGGACCATCTTCGGTACATTCTTCGGCGTCACATTGACCATGCTGCTGATCCTCGGCTTCGGGCTTTCGGACCTTTGGTCGCGCGATCAAGTCTCGAACGAGGTCCGGCAGGCTGTCGTCTCATCAACCGACTTGCGCGGCACAACCGGAGAGCTGCGTTACAATTCGGTGCGCTATATCTTCGGCCAAGAGGCTGTCGCGCTTGAGCGCCAACGCGACAGTTTTGAAGCTGCCAAAGCGCAAGTCGCCATGCTTAACGGGATCATCTCTACCCATGTTCCCGACTTGACTGAGCCGCTCGACACAATCCATGCAGACCTTGAGGCGTACAACGCCACGTTCGAGGAATTGAAGGTAAACCTTGAGGCGGAAGGCCGGAGCGAGCGCTCTACCGAACTCGCATATGTGCTGTCGGACCAAGGCGATGCTTTGTTCGAAAAGTCACGCGAATTGGCAATTGAACTGGCTCGCCGTGGCCAAGATGGGCGCGAGAAGGGTATCGATTACTTCTTTGACATGATTACCGTCATCGGCGGATTGATTGCGATTGCTGTACTCGTGCTTGTCGCCGGGTTGCGCTATCTCACACGCGATTTTGTGAGCAAGATTGGCGAAGTGACCAATGGCATGAATACCCTTGCGAAAGGGGACCGCAATTTTGTTCTAACCGGCCATGATCGCAAGGATGAGTTCGGCGACATGGTCAACACGCTTGAGCTGTTCAAACATGCCAACCGCAAGATGGAAATCTGGTCCAACGAGCGCGCCGAACGCGCCGAGGAAAAGGCCCGCGAGCAAGAAGAGCGCGAACACGAACGCGAGGAACATGAGCAGCGCCGGACCGCCCTGCTCCACGAGGTTGCGCAGCAATTCGAACACACCATCGGCGACGTGGTCAGCGGCGTTGCAGCGGCCTCCAGCGAGTTGCAGGTGACCGCCGCAAAGATGGCATCATCGGCCGAGCAATCGAGCCATCGCACCAATGAGGTTGCGCAAAGCATGCAAGAGGCCAATTCCGGTGCCACCGCAGCCGCAGCTGCGAGTGATGAATTCGCCCTTTCCATCGGTGAAATCAGCCGCCAGGCGAGCTCTTCCAGCGAGCTTGCACGCTTGGCCAGCGACGCCACAGTCGAAGCGGATACCACGATTTCAGAACTGTCTGAATCTGCCGAACAGGTCGGTCATATCGTCGAATTGATCCAGACCATTGCCAAGCGTACCAACCTGCTCGCGCTTAACGCCTCGATCGAGGCAGCGCGAGGCGGAGAAGCCGGTCGCGGGTTTGCGGTTGTCGCCAGCGAAGTCAAGGAACTGGCCAACCAGACAAGCCGCGCCACGGAGCAGATCGCAGAGCAAATCCGCAGTATGCAGACCACCACGGGTGCCAGTGTCAGCGCCTTGCGCGCGATTGCCGGGCAAGTGCGCGACCTCGAAAGCACAGCAATTTCGATCGCAAGTGCAGTCGATCAGCAATCGGTAGCTGGCCAGGATCTGGCGCGCAGCATCGATATAGCATCGCGCGGCACCGACGAGGTCGCCGGGCACGTCGAAGATGTACGTGAACTCTCGCTATCAACAGGTGCAGCAGCGAGTCAGGTGCTGACCAGCGCGACCGAACTCGAAGAGCAAGCTTCGACGCTGACGCAGCACGTGGACTCATTCCTGAAACGCGTGCGCGAAGCGTAAGCGGGGATTGTCGGTTTGCCTGGTTAGGCCGGTTGCTCATACGCCGCAGCGCTGATGGAGTACATCGGCGCGGTCTCTCTTACTTGCCCCCGGCAATAACCTAGCATCGGCGCCTCCTCACCGAGCGCGATTGGTAGGCGGGATAGGGACGCCTTCCCCAAGGGGACCGGGGGGGACGCCCCCAGATACGAGTGGAGCCCAAACGACAAAAAGCCCCACTGAGATCAGTGAGGCTGTATTGTTGTGTGTTCAATACGACGGTGGCCGCGGTTGTTGCGAGTAGTGGATTTGAATCAAGGGCAGGCGACGATTAATCCGGGGGATCAAGCCAAAGCCGAGACTTAAGGGTATACGCGAAGTGACTAAAGCTGAGAAAAGCTGCGGTGGTTGCGGGGGTTGGATTTGAACCAACGACCTTCAGGTTATGAGCCTGACGAGCTACCGGACTGCTCCACCCCGCGATACCGATTCAGCCTCAAGCGCCGGCGAATGCATCCGCATTCTTGGCTGTCCTCGCGCCTTGGACTATACGGTCTCGGCGTTGCGGGCGGCCAGCCGACCTTGCGAAACTCAAAGAGCTTCGATGGCTGCGATCCGAAGAGGTCCTCCAGATCTAAAACTCCCCAAAACATGACTTTGGGAAGCCAGCATCCCTACAGAAAATAAATCCCTAGAGACGCCAAAAGGGCCAACCCTTCGGGCGGCCCTTTGACTAGTGAATGGGTTTTTTCCCGCAATCCGCAAGCTGCAATGCCTGGCGGCGACCTACTCTTCCATGCCTTAAGACATAGTACCATCGGCGCTATCTGGTTTCACGGCCGAGTTCGAGATGGGATCGGGTGGGTCACAGACGCTATGACCACCAAGCAATGAAGCTTGTGGGATGCGGGTTTAAATCGATGCACACTTTTCAAAAGCATTTCGCTTTCGCTTAACAAAGCGTGTTGGGCGTATCTGGCTGGAGAATTCCTCCAACGAGAGCCTGCAAGCAGGACTGTCGTTGATAGTGCGAACTCTCAAGCGCGATCTGAACTATTAGGACTGGTTAGCTCCACGCATTACTGCGCTTCCACACCCAGCCTATCAACGTCATGGTCTATGACGGTTCGAAGATACCTAATCTCAAGGGAGGCTTCCCGCTTAGATGCTTTCAGCGGTTATCCCGT
>JBCBDF010000134.1:0-6559 GCA_038529875.1 Pseudomonadota bacterium
GCGATGAAGCGGCCCGCAAACGAGGCAAAGGTGCTCGCTCGGCTCAAGAGCTGGCATGGAATGTCGAGATATGGGGTCAGCAGCCCCTCGGCCATCAGTGGGATGACCGCGTCGACATGCGGATAGGGATAGACATAGTGCAGCCGGACCCAGGGCGGGATGCCCTGATCGGTGCGCAATTGGCCAAGCTCGCGAGCAAGGTCGGTCATGTGAGCGCGCGGCTCGCGACCCTTCCAGGCGCGAGTCTCGTGGCGCGTGTCGACCCCGTAGGCGGAGGTGTCCTGACTGATCACCAGCAGCTCTTTGGTGCCGGCAGCGACCAGTTTCTCGGCCTCGCGCAAGACCGCGTCGATCCGGCGGCTCGCCAGTTTCCCGCGAAGGTCCGGGATGATGCAGAAGGCGCAGGAATGGTTGCAGCCTTCGGAAATCTTGAGATAGCTGTAATGGCGCGGCGTCAGCTTGATATCCGCCTCGGAAGGCTGCGGAATCAGGTCGACAAACGGGCCTTGGCTCGGAGGGGCGTGTTCGTGCACCGCCTCAACCACCTGCTCGTATTGGTGTGCGCCGGTGACCGCGAGAACCTGAGGATGCGCGGCGCGGATCGCGTCGGCTTCCTCGCCCATGCATCCGGTTACGATCACGCGGCCATTCTCGGAAATCGCCTCACCGATCGCGGCCAGGCTCTCTTCTTTCGCGCTGTCGAGGAAACCGCACGTGTTGACCAGTACCACGTCGGCCCCGGCATAATCGGGCGACATGGCATAGCCATCGGCGCGCAGGCGCGTGAGAATGCGTTCGGAATCGACCAGCGCCTTGGGGCAGCCGAGCGAGACCATGCCGACCTTCTTCTGGTCGGGTAGAGATTGGGTGGGGGCGTCTATCGTCATATCTGCGCGCGCCCCTACACGGCTTCCTCACGATGTGCCAGAGCCACCCGCGCCCTCCACCCTTCCACCTGGAGCAGTTTCGGGTACAATCCGGGTGGAAGGGTGGAGGGCGCGGGTGGCGTGGACCTCCAACAAAACGGAGGGGAAGAATGAACTTGTTCGATGTGAATTGGCTGGCAGTGGTGTTGGCCGCAGCGGCCGGGTTCGTGGTCGGCGGCATCTGGTATGGCCCGGTCATGGGCAAAAAGTGGATGGGTGCAGTCGGGCTGACCGAAGAGCAGATCAAGGAAGGCAATATGGCCGTGATCTACGGCGGCGCATTCGCATTCTCGCTGCTCGCCAGCTGGACCCTGGCGCATACGTTCCAGAGCTATGCGACCAACGGCGTGGAGCTGTCGATTTTTGTAAAGGTCATTACGGCATTCGGAGTGGCCTTAGGTTTCATCGTGCCGGCGCTGGGCACAAACTACCTGTTCTCGCAAAAGGGCAAGGCGCTGTTCTTCATCGATGCGGGATACTGGATGCTGTTCTATATCGCGATGGGGCTGGTGCACGCTTATCTGCCCTGAATGGGTTAGTCTTCCGGACCCGGCCTAGCCACCCGCGCCCTCCACCCTTCCACCCGGATGGTATCCCAGTAGGCTCCAGGTGGAAGGGTGGAGGGCGCGGGTGGCTGGGTTTTGATTAATCAGTGATGGTCGCCATTGCCATTGCCGTTCTCGGTCGGGACGATCTCGACCACGACATCACCGGGCTGGAGGTTCTGGCACTCTTCTTCCCAAAAGCCGATCGCGCGCCCGCCGCGATAGACCCGCAGGCCCCGGCCACCAGTGCCCAACTCTTCAATGGAGCAGCCGCATTCTGCTTCGGTGATGGTTCGCTCGACCAGCTGGACCCGGCCCGTCACCGAAGCGAGGTCGGCGAGGTAGTCGGATATATGCGCGCCGCGCGCAGAGCCCGCCAATAGCAGCCCGGTAAAGCGCACCGGGTTGATCACATTGTCCGCGCCCGCCTGTCGCGCAAGCAGCTCGTTATCATCGGCGCGCACGACCACGCTTATCGGTACCTTAGGCGCGAGGTGCCGCACGGTCAGCACGATCAGGATCGAAGTGTCGTCGCGCCCAGCGGAAACCAGCACCGATTGGGCTTCGGCCACTCGCACAGCGTTGAGAGTCTGATCGCGCGTGGCATCGCCATTGAGCACATTGACGCCCAGCTTTTCAGCTTCGATCAGGCGATCCTCGCCTGGATCGACCACCACGATATTGCTCGGCTCCATCCCGCGTTCGATCAGCTCGTTGACGCTTTCGGACCCCGAAACGCCATAGCCGAGCACGACGACATGATTGGAGAGATTCTCTTGGATGCGGGCCATGCGCCACTTCTCCCAGCTACGCTTGATGATGAAATTGTAGGCCGTCCCTACAAAAATGAAAAACACGGCGAACCGGATGGGGGTGACGATCACCGATTCGACCAGACGCGCGCGATCGGTGACGGGGGTGATATCGCCAAAGCCGGTCGTGGTGATCGAGATCATGGTGAAATAGACGATGTCGAGGAAGCTGACTTCGCCATCCACGCTATCGACCAGACCGCCGCGATCAAACCAGTGGATCATCACCACGATAAAGATCAGCAGCAGTGCCAGACCAAGGCGAATGCCGAGATCGCCCCATACCGGCAACCTGACCGACCGGCGAAGCGGCTTGAATTTCGACTTCACGCGCTTGGGCGCCTGCGTAGAGATGATTGTGTCGAGTTGCTTGGCCATGCCTTAGTCTTTCGCTCGCTTACTCGGCGAACTTGCCCGCCAGAATATCGAGCGACGAATAGTGCGTCAGGTCAAGCTGCAAGGGGCTGACTGCGATATAGCCATCGTCGATTGCCTCCAGATCGGTGCCGTGGTCGAGCGTGTGCTCGATCGCATGCAGGCCAAACCAGAAATAGCGCATGCCCCGGGGGTCGCGCCCCTCGACCACGCTGCCGCGCGAATAGTCGTGAAAGCCCTGGCGCACCACGCGAATGCCCTGGATGGCGTCCGGCGCGATGGGCGGAAAGTTGACATTGACCAGCGTGCGCTCCGCAAACGGCGCATCGAGCAATGGTGTTATGACCTTTGCGCCCCATTCGCGCGCTGCGCTGAACAGCGCATCCCCGCTTGGTCCTTCGCGGGAGTAGACCTGGCTAAGCGCGATGGAACGAATGCCTGCCAGCGCGCCTTCGATGGCGGCGGATACTGTGCCGGAATAGGTGATGTCATCGCCCAGATTTGCCCCGCGATTGACGCCCGACAGAATGAGGTCGGGTGGGCCGTCCATCACTTCGCGCAGCGCCATCATCACGCTGTCGGTCGGCGTTCCGGTGACGGCGAAGCGGCGCTCGCCAAACTGTTGCAAGCGCACCGGGTGATTTAGCGTCAGTGAGTGGCCCGCGCCCGATTGTTCTTCGGATGGTGCGCAGACCCAAATGTCGTCGCTGAACTGGCGCGCGATGGCTTCGAGGACTTCGAAACCTGGCGCGTGATACCCATCATCATTGGTAAGGAGAATTTTCACAGCGCCAATCTCTCTATCCGTTCGTGCTCAGCTTGTCGAAGCACTGTATGTCCTTTGTCTGCAATCGGTTAAAAAGAGAAGTGCGGCCCTTCAACAGGCTCAGGGCGAACGGGGAAGGAGTCTTTCAACCCCGCCCATATAGGGGTGGAGTACGTCAGGGATCAGCACGCTGCCATCGGCCTGTTGGTAGTTCTCCATGATCGCCACTAACGTGCGCC
Source organism: Pseudomonadota bacterium (assembly GCA_038529875.1). GTDB lineage: Bacteria > Pseudomonadota > Alphaproteobacteria > Sphingomonadales > Sphingomonadaceae > Erythrobacter. The sequence goes on from JBCBDF010000134.1 coordinate 3,664, forward strand.
CTACCGCTAGGCCCGAGCCGTTGAGCAGGTGGAAATATTCGGTCTTCTTCGAGCCTTCGGGTCGATAGCGCGCATTCATCCGGCGCGGTTGATAGGTGCCGCCATCGGAACAAGAACTGATCTCGCGATAAGCGGCTTGTCCGGGCAGCCACACCTCCAGATCGTAGGTTTTCATCATGGTCGCGCCCATATCGCCAGCGCACAGAGCCATGACGCGGTAGTGCAGGCCCAGTGATTGCAAGAGGCCTTCAGCGATACCAGTAATACGCTCGTGTTCTGCGGTCGCTTGCTCGGGCAGTGCGGCGCTGATCAGTTCGACCTTTTCGAACTGGTGCTGACGGATGAAACCGCGCGTGTCGCGTCCGGCTGCGCCAGCTTCTGCGCGAAAGCATGGTGTCAGCGCCGTGATCCGCATCGGGAAATCAGCTTCCTCAAAAATCTGTTCGCGGAAGGAATTGCCAAGCGTCATCTCCGAGGTGGAGATGAGCAAATGCCCTTCCGTAGTGCGGAACAGGTCTTCGGCAAATTTCGGGAGTTGCCCCGTCCCGTATCCTGATTCCTCGCGGATCAGCAGCGGCGGATTGCATTCGGTGTAGCCGTGATCACGCGTATTGGTGTCGAGCATGAACTGGCCAAGAGCCCGGTGGAGGCGTGCGATGTCGCCGCGCAGGAAAGTGAAGCGCGCGCCGGAAATCTTCGCGCCGGTTTCGAAATCCATACCGAGCGCCGGGGCGATGTCTGCATGTTCCTGCGGTTCGAAATCGAATTGCGGCTTCTCACCCCACTCCCGCAGATAAACATTGTCGTCCTCGCTCGCACCGTCCGGAACATCATCGGACAGGATATTCGGCAGGGCAAGCAATGCCATCCTTAGCTCTTCAGCCAGCTCGCGATCCTGTTCCTCAAGCGCAGGCATGCTCTTTTTCAGCTCGGCGACTTCGGCCTTCAGGGCTTCTGCCTTTTCGGTATCGCCTTGACCCATCGCTTGGCCGATAGTCTTGGAGGCTTCGTTGCGGCGGCTCTGCCCCTCTTGCAGCTTGGTCGAGACTGCGCGGCGTTGCTCATCGAGTGCCAGCAATTGAGCGGAAACCGGTTCATGCCCGCGCCGGGCGAGGGCAGCGTCGAAAGCCTCAGGGTTATCTCGGATAGAGCGTATGTCGTGCATGGGGAGCGCCTATGCCCGCTTGGGGAGGCAAATTCCAGTACCTATCCCGAGAAGGCGCTGCGCTCTGACCATACGGCCCGAATTGCCGCAACGCGAGGATGATGGCTCGCGCGCAAGCATCGCATTATGCTGGCAAATCACCCCGCTGGAGCTGGGCAATATTTGCTCAGGTATGCGTCATGCGTTGGCATGTGATTGACCAGATAGCGGATCGATTGCTCCATCCCGTCAATCTCGGGCTTGAGCTCAGCGAGGTTGAGCGAACTCGCCATCGCATTGTTGCCCTGCATTTCCAGCCCCTGTCCCATCATCACAGCCGCCCAACTGGTCTCGGTGAACAGCTCGTCCTCCTCGCGGAAGATCTGCCCGTTGGTGCGGAACAGGTCCATTTTTTCGGTCAGGCTGTCGGGTACACTCATAGTCCGACAGTAATTCCAGAATTCGGAATCGTCGCGCTCTGTCTGGTGGTAATGCAGGATCAGGAAGTCGCGGATCCGCTCATATTCCTTGCGCGTCAGCCTATTGAAAGTGTCCTCTTGGGTCTGGGTGATCCCGTCCAGCGACAGGACCGAAATCAGCTTGTTGATCCCGGTGTTGATGAGGTGGATCGAGGTCGATTCCAGCGGCTCCATAAAGCCCGCCGACAGCCCCAGGGCGACAACATTCTTGTTCCAGAATTTCTTGCGGCGTCCAGTCAGGAAGCGCAAATGGTTGGGCTCTGCCGTTGGTTTGCCCGCGAGGTTGGAGACGAGGATGTCATGCGCCTCGTCAGCCTCAATGAACTGGCTGCAATAGACGTGGCCGTTGCCGTTGCGGTGCTGCAGCGGGACCTGCCATTGCCACCCGGCCGAATGCGCGGTCGCCCGCGTATATGGCAAAGGCGGGCTGCCATCGTCGCGATTGCAGGGCAGGGCGACGGCGCGGTCGCAGGGCAGCCAATGGGTCCAATCCTCGTAGCCGGTCTCAAGCGCCTGCTCGATTAACAATCCGCGGAAGCCCGAGCAATCGATAAACAGATCGCCTGAGACCTCGCTCTGGTCGTCCATCGTTACCGACGTGACGAAGCCGCTTTCTGCATCTTGCGTAACATCGACGACTTTGCCCTCCTGGCGCACGACGCCGCGTTTCTCGGCATATTTGCGCAGGAATTGCGCGTAGCGTCCGGCATCGATGTGATACGCGTAATTGACCGGGGGCAAATCTTCGCGCGGATGGTCTTCTGTGCGCGAGAACCGCCCGAAATAGGCGGCCATTGTCTCGATGTTGAATGCCTGAATCGGGCGCTTGTCGCCGGCTTCGCGGCAGCGGTGCCAGACATGATGGAACGATACCCCGCCCATATTATAGCCGTAAGCGCCGAACGGATGGATGTAGCTGTCGCCCTGATTGCCCCAATTGACGAACTGGATCCCCAGCTTGAACGTGCCCTGGATGGCGCTCATCATTTCGCGCTCATCCACCTCGAGCAGTTCGTTGAACTCGACGAAGGGCGGGATCGTTGCCTCGCCAACTCCGACCGTGCCAATGTCTTCCGACTCGATCAGCCGGATCTCCATCTTGCGTCCATCGCCCAGGCGGGACAGGGCAGCTGCGGCCATCCAACCTGCGGTCCCGCCGCCAACGATCACGATTTTTTCGATAGACATTGTGCCTCTCACTCCTGCCCCGTCTTGCCATGCGTTCTTAAGTCAAACATCTTCGGCAATCCAGCTTTACACGGAAAAATTGTGA
>JBCBDF010000135.1:0-6557 GCA_038529875.1 Pseudomonadota bacterium
CGCTTGAATGCCCCTCGCCCAGCTTGCCGCGGCAATGCAGGTAGGTTGCAAAGGCGATCAACGCCGTGATGCCGACAAAGACCCCGATCTGGATGGCACTCATTTTTCTCTCCCCCAAGCTGCTCAGGCAAGGCTTTATCCCAAGCGCTTGAGCGCGAGACATGGAACCTCGCTGCAAAAACATCTAGGTGCTTGGGAAATCCTGTCACCAATTACGAAACCGACCTAGCGCCGATGCCAGCAGAGCCCCAACCAGACTTTTACGCGCTGCGTGGTGGCGGATCTTTGCTCGTAATCGAGGCAACCGAAGGCGCGCGTCCTCGAATTCTGTATGCAGGACCTGATCTTCCGGGTGTCGAACCAGTCGAGCTCGCAGTTCTCGCGACCCGACAACATGCGCCCGGCGGTCCGGAGCAGCCAATCGAGCTATCGATGCTCAACCCGATCGGCACGGGGCACCCCTCGCCTCCGGGGCTGCTTGTGCACCGCGAAGGGCGCGATTGGGCGATTGATCTGCGGGTCAAGCAGGTGCAGCAGCCGAGCACTGAAACGCTTGCAAAAACGCTGACGTTGACGACTGAGGATGCCAGTTGCGGCATTACGGTGCAGCATTCGATCACGCTCGATCCAACCAGCGGTGTCGTGCATTTTGCGACAATGATCACCAATTCAGGAGACACGCCACTCTCGCTGGAATGGCTCAGCGCAGTCTGCCTGCCGCTGGATGATCGCCTGTCGCGGCTTACCAGCTTTACCGGGAAATGGGCGGGCGAGTTCCAGACCGAAAGCCATGATCTGGTGCGCGGTGCCTTCCTGCGCGAGAATCGCGCTGGCCGCACAAGCCATGACAGCTTTCCCGGTTTCTATCTCGGCTCTCCCCAAACGAGCGAGACCAACGGGCCAGCAGCCGCCTTTCACCTCGGCTGGAGCGGCAATCACCGCCTCCGGGTCGATCGGCTGGCTGACGACACGTTGATGCTGCAAGCGGGCGAGCTGCCGCTGCCGGGCGAGATCACTCTGCCTCCGGGGGAGCGCTATCTGGCTCCGCCGCTGATGGGATGCTGGTCGCAAGCAGGCTATGGCGATGTCACCCGCCGCCTGCATCGTTTCGTCAATGGATCGTTGCTCAAGATCGGACCTGAGCGCCCGGTCCATTTCAACACCTGGGAAGCAGTCTATTTCGACCACTCACAGGAAAAACTGATGTCGCTGGCCGAGCAGGCGGCAGAAGTTGGCGCGGAGCGCTTTGTCCTCGACGATGGGTGGTTCGGCGCGCGCCGCAATGATCGCGCCGGGCTTGGCGATTGGTACGTCTCCGAAGATGTTTATCCCAATGGACTCAAGCCGCTCGCCGATCATGTGCGTTCGCTGGGCATGGAGTTCGGCCTGTGGTTCGAGCCGGAAATGGTCAATCCAGACAGCGATCTCTACCGCGCGCATCCCGATTGGGTACTGAGCGCGCCGGGGGTTGACCCAATCCCTTCCCGCCACCAATTGCCGCTCGACCTGACCCGATCTGAGGTTTGCGACTACCTGTTCGAGCGGATCACTTCCCTCGTCGATGAGCTGGGCATTGCCTACGTAAAGTGGGACATGAACCGCGATATTCAGCATCCCGGCGGCAGCGATGGCCGCGCGAATATGCACGATCAGACTGTTGCCGTTCATACGCTCATCGATCGGATCAAGAATGCGCACCCCGATGTGGTGATCGAGAGCTGCTCAAGCGGCGGCGCGCGCGCCGATTACGCCATGCTGGAGCGGACGGGCCGCATCTGGACCAGCGACAACAATGATGCCCGCGCCCGTTATGCGATCATGCGCGGGGCGGCACATTTTCACCCTCTCGGAGTGCTCGGCAATCACGTCGGACCTGCCCGCTGCCATATTACCGGTCGCCGGTTCGACATGCATTTTCGCGCCGGGACCGCGATTTTCGGTCATATGGGGATGGAGCTAGATCTCGCACAGGAAGGCGAGGCCGACCGCGCTATCCTCAAAGCCGGGATCACCTTGCATAAGCGGCATCGTAGCCTGATCCATACAGGCGAATACTATCGCCTTGAAACCCCCAACCATATCGCTGGCATCGGGGTTGTTGCTGAGGGACAAGACGAAGCACTGTTTCAGATCGCCGTGCTCGATCAGCACCCTGCCCCGCATCCGCCGCGCGTCCGCTTTGCAGGGCTCGATACAGGCAAAACCTACACTCTCAGCTGTCAATGGCCGCCAATGCTTGAAAAAGAGCACGGAGACTTTGCTGGATCGGCGCTGATGGATTACGGCCTGCAATTACCGCTGACTTATCCCGATACCTGCCTGATCTACCATGTGAAAGCGACGCTGTGAGCCAACCGGAAACCTTCGACCTGCTGGTGATCGGTGGCGGGATCAATGGCGCAGGGATTGCGCGCGATGCAGCGGGGCGCGGTCTCAAGGTGTGCCTTGTCGAGAAGGATGATCTTGCCAGCCACACCTCCAGCGCCTCTACCAAGCTGGTGCATGGCGGCCTTCGCTACCTCGAGCACATGGAATTTCGGCTGGTTCGCGAAAGCCTGATCGAGCGCGAACGCCTGCTAACAATCGCGCCGCACATCATCTGGCCGCTGCGTTTCGTGCTTCCGCATGACAAGGGTTTGCGGCCCAAATGGATGCTGCGGCTTGGCCTGTTCATGTATGACCATCTGGGCGGGCGAAAGCTGTTGCCGCCGACCCGTACGGTCAATCTGCGCGAGGCGCCGCACGGGCCGGTGCTGGAAGACCGCCTCGTCAAAGGCTTCGAATATTCCGATTGCTGGGTCGAGGATTCGCGGCTCGTCGTGCTCAATTGCCTCGATGCGAAGGAGCGCGGCGCGGACATCCGCACCCGCACCGAATGCACCGGGCTGGAGCGCTTAGACGACCATTGGGAGGCAACCTTGCGCAACGAAGCGGGCGAAACCAAGGTGCGCGCAAAGCAGGTGGTGAACGCCGCCGGCCCGTGGGTCGATAAAGTGCTGGGCCGCGCCATCCCGCGCGAGGCTCACGAAAATTTACGCCTCGTCAAAGGGAGCCATCTGATCTTTCCAAAACTGTTCGAGGGCGATCATTGCTACATCTTCCAGAACAAGGATAACCGGATCATCTTTGCCATTCCGTACGAGCACGATTTCACACTCGTCGGAACCACCGATCAGGGCTTTGAAGGCGACCCGTCCGGCATCCAGATTTCGCCTGAAGAAGAGAAATATATCTGCGACGCCGCGAACGAATATCTACGCGCCGACATTGCGCCAGAGCAGGCCGTTTCGAGCTATGCCGGGGTCCGCCCGCTCTATGATGACAAGGCAGCGAGCAACTCGACCGTGACGCGCGACTATGTGTTCGAGCTGGAAGACACGGATGAAAACGGTGCGAAGGCTCCGCCGATATTGTCGATCTTCGGCGGCAAAATCACGACGTATCGCAAGCTGGCCGAACATGCGCTCAAGCGACTCGGCCACGGCGATACCAGCTGGACCGTCGATGCGCCTTTGCCTGGCGGTGACGTCGATCCGATGCACTTCGATGCGTTCGTTAGCAATCTCGCGGCGCGCTATCCGTGGCTGCCCGATGGCGCGGCTTTGCGGCTTGCCCGGGCATATGGCACGCGGATCGAGGCGCTGCTGGGCGGCGCGCAGGGCCTCAACGATCTGGGCGCGCATCTGGGCGGCGATCTCTACGCGCGCGAGCTTGAATACCTCGCCGAGCATGAGTTCGCCCGCAATGCAGAGGACGTCCTGTGGCGGCGCAGCAAACTGGGGCTGCATCTCGATGAAACCGAGCAGCAGCGTGTAAGAGACTGGTTCGCCGCTGAGAAAGCTGCCGCATGACCAAGAATATCGTTTTGCCGCGATCGCTTGGCGGCAAATCCGTCTACCGCCGTACGCATCGTAAGGCCGATGGCAGGATGCTCTACCTTTACGGCAACTCACCACATGAAGACACGGTGCAATCCGAAAGCGCCGACCCTATCTCGCAGGGCGGCGAACTGCGCCACCACCCCTTGCGCGATGAGTGGAATGTCTACGCCGCGCACCGGCAGAACCGCACCTTCAAACCATCTGCGGCAGACGACCCTCTCGCGGCAACCCGCGCAGGTGGCCCGGAAACTGAAATCCCGTTCGAAGACTTCGAGCTTGCGGTGTTCGAAAACAAGTTCGCCGCATTCCACCCTAGCGCCGAGAATGCTGCCGCGCTGCAAGGCATCGCAACCGAACCCGCCAAGGGCGCCTGCGATGTCGTGGTCTATTCACCCGAAGCCAGCGGCAGCCTGCACACAATCGGGCAAGAGCGCCGACACGTCCTAATTGCCGCCCTGCTCGACCGCTATCAGGCCCTTTTTGATGCAGGCTGCGAATATGTGCTGCCGTTTGAGAATCGCGGCGATGAAGTGGGCGTTACCCTACACCACCCCCACGGCCAGATTTACGGATTTGGCCGCGTGCCCGAGGTGCAGCAGCGAGCAGTGGATGCGTTTGCCAACGGGTATGATCTGGCGAGCGAAATCACGGCTGCGATGCCAGACTACGGCCTCGGCGAGGAAAATGGCATTGCAGCCTTCGTCCCACGATATGCACGCTTCCCTTATGAAGTATGGCTGGCCCCGCGCGAACGTCGCGCTGGTCCATGGAATTGCACCGATGAAGAGCTGGACGGCCTCGCATATTGGCTAGGTGAAATCACGCGCCGCTATGACGCGCTCTTTGAGCAACCCACCGCTATGATGATGGCGTTCCATGCCGCACCCAATCCGCACACGAAAGGCGGGTCGGACAATTACCACTTCACCGTCCAATTCTATCCGCTGCTGCGCGCCAAGGGCCGAGTCAAATACCTCGCTTCGGTGGAGCAGCACACCGGCACTTTTACCGTCGATGTTATGCCGGAAAGTGCGGCGGAAGCGCTTCGAGATGTCTGACATCTTTACCGCCCATGCACCGGGTCGCGTCAACCTGATCGGCGAGCACACCGATTACAATGGCGGCATGGTGCTACCCGCTGCGCTTTCCATCGGGCTCGACGTCTCGCTTTCCCCGCGCGCAGACGAGACGGTCGCGGTCAGCTCTGCCGATTATGACGCGCCCGCCATTCGCAACCTGTCAGACGATGCCGTTGGAGAATGGTCTGACCCATGCGTCGGTGCGATCCGAATAGCGAACGAGCTGGGGCTGCTATCGGGCGGAGCGTCGCTGGATGTGCGCTCGACCATCCCGGAGGGGTCAGGACTTTCCTCCAGCGCAGCTCTGATCGTTGCCGTGCTGAAAGCCGCGCGGGCGGCGGGCGGAGGCGAGCAATCGGATATCGAACTCGCGGTTGCCGCGCGCCGGGTCGAGAACGAATTTATGGGCGTTCCGTGTGGGATCATGGATCAGATGGCGGTCGCATTGGCGACGCCAGGCACAGCGATGGCGCTCGATACCAAGCATCTTGAATACGATCTCGTCGCACTCCCCTCGTCCCATGAAATGGTCGTCGTCCACTCGGGCCTGACCCGCAAGCTTACGGACGGGCGCTATGGCACACGCAAGGTCGAATGCGATGCGGCCAAGGCCTATTTCGGCACCAACGATCTGTGCCTGCTTGACCTCGATCAGGTCAGGCTGGCTGAGCTGGAGGATGCACCCAAGCGGCGCACGCTGCATTGCGTGACCGAGCAAGCCCGCGTCTGGCGCGCCATCGATGCGCTGAAAGCAGGTGATATCGCATCGCTCGGCCAAGCCATGAACGAGAGCCATGTGTCGATGCGTGATAACTTCGAAATGTCGCTGTCAGAGATCGACGCTTTGGTCACGAGTGCGCAGGAACTGGGCGCGGTCGGCGCGCGACTGACAGGCGGTGGGTTTGGCGGGTGCATCGTCGCCTGTGTTGAGACCAGCAAACGCGAGGATTGGCTAGGTGCACTCCTGGCCGAAAATTCGCATGCCCGCTTTATCGATTTGGTTGGTGGAGCGCCCTAACCCGCCACGGCGGTGGCCAGCCCGTTGTATTGTCGCATCGCCCATTCAACCGGTGGCATGACTGTTTTTTCGAGCACACCCCATTCTGGCGCAAACCACGTTACCGCAACCAAGGCAAAGAACAGCATGAATCCGAAAGGACGCAGCTTGGCATAATACGGCGCCAGACTGCGCGGCAGCAATCCTTCGAAGATGTGCGATCCGTCAAATGGCGGGATCGGAAGCAGGTTGAACATGCCCAGGAAGACATTGATTAAAATGAAATATGTCAGGGCTTGAACCGCAAGGCTTGGATCAGTCTGTGTTCCCACATCCATGACCGGCCACAGCAGCCCGAGCGCAATCGCTCCAATCGCCGCCAGGACGAAATTCGTACCCGGCCCGGCGGCAGCAACCGCCATCATTCCATAACGCGGGTTGTTGAGCCTCCATGGCTGCACTGGAACTGGCTTTGCCCATCCGAAAACAGGCGCGCCCGCCAAGGCCAGCCCGCCGGGTACCAGCAGGGTGCCCACCGGGTCTACATGGCGCAGCGGGTTAAGACTCAGCCGTTTCTTCTCATGTGCAGTGGGGTCTCCC
>JBCBDF010000136.1:0-6555 GCA_038529875.1 Pseudomonadota bacterium
GATGCCGGGTGGCACGTCAGCGAGCGCGCATCGCCAATATTGTTTGAAATATCAATTAGTTCGAACGCGTCGAGGATCGCAAAAGCCCGCTCCCGCGTGCCGACATCGAAGGCAAAGATCGGCCCCGTGGCATCCATCTGTGCCTTGGCGAGTTCGTGGCGCGGATGGCTCGGCAGACCGGGATGGAGCATGTGCCCGCCAGCTTTCTGCACGCGCGGCTCGAGGAAGTTACCCAGCTCCACCGCATGCTCGCTCTGCTTGTGCGCGCGCAATTGCAACGTCTCCAGCCCCTTATGCACGACCCAGGCGTTAAACGCGGCAATCGTCGGGCCGGTATTGCGCTGAAACGGCATCAGCGTCTCAGTAATCCATTCCTCTGATGCGCAGATCGCCCCAGCCAGCACACGGCCCTGCCCATCCATCAGCTTCGTCGCGCTGTATGCGACCACATCCGCGCCAAATTCCATCGGGCGTTGCAAAGCGGGCGAGGCAAAGGCGTTATCGACGACTGTGGTGATGCCGTGCGCCTTCGCCAGGTCGCAAACGAATTTCAGGTCGACAATGTCGAGTGTGGGGTTGGCCGGGGTTTCAAAGAAAAACACCTTGGTGTTGGGGCGGATCGCCGCCTCCCACGCGGCATCAGCCGCGCTGTCGATCACCGTCGTCTCGATCCCGAATTTGGGGAGGAGTTCATCCACCAGCCAACGGCATGATCCAAACGCGGCGCGCGCCGCAACCACATGATCTCCCACGGAAAGCTGGCACAGCAGAGATGCCGTCATCGCTGCCATACCGCTGGCTTGGGCGCGGCATGCCTCCGCCCCTTCGAGCAGCGCAATCCGCTCTTCCAGCATCGCAACACTCGGGTTTTGCAGGCGCGAATACGTCATGCCAGCGGCGTCGCCCGCAAACCGATCGGCCACGGTCTGCGCATCGTCATAGGTATAGCCCGAGGTGAGGAACAACGCCTCGCTCGTCTCACCATGTTCGCTGCGCCAAGTGCCGCCGCGCACCGCGCGGGTCGCGGGGCGCCAATTGCGCGTAGCCGCGCGGTCCATGCCGGTGGTCTTTTTCATGGGCGCGAGACCTAGTCCGGTTAGAGCCCGCTCGCAACCAGCCCCTCACGCGCGGTGCGCGCATGGCCGACCGCGCTCAGCATCATGCTGCCTTCGATAATCGTCAGCAGATAGCGCGCTCCGCCGACCGGATCGGGGTCATCCACGGGCATTTGCGTCTCCAGCCAGAGCAGAAGCTCGCTCATCATCCGCTCGCCCGCCTCGCGATAGCCCGACACGCCGCGCGCTGACCCGGCGACGATCTCCCACCACAGCACCAGGAAGGGCTGCATTGCCGGTTCGCGCCCCTGCGCCAGGATGCGGGCGACGCATTGCTGGCGGGTGGCGGCCCGCTCCTCTCCCATCCCCGCATCCAGCACCGCAGAGTAAATTCCGGCGATGTAAGCCAACACATCGGTGATGAGCTGCTCTTTATTGCCGAAATGATAGATCAACATGCGATCGCTGGTGCCCGCCGCCTTTGCCAACGGACGCAGGCTAGCCCCGCCCATGCCGTTCTTCAGAATGTAATCCGCCAGCTTGGGCAGCAACATTTCCTTCGACATTTGCGGCTTTTTGGAGGTATTTTGCATAGCCCCTTGTAGCGACTGCTACACTAAGCTACAAGCCCATGTAGCACTCGCTACATATTTATGGAGATTCGCCTTATGGCTCCGCTTGAAATCCTCGCCGCTGCCGGTCTCGGCATCGTGGTACTTGTGGCATTCTACATTGCCTCAGGCGATCACAAAATCGGCAATCCGGCCATCGCCGCGGCGCTCTCTGCCGCGTTTGGAACGTACAGTGTCGCCACATTGTATGGCGAAGGGCTGTTGCCGGTCTGGACCAACCACACAACCAATATGTGGGGCGTACAGGTCTGGTGGGACTTGCTGTTCGCAGTCGGCATTGCGCTGTTCTTGATCGCGCCGCGTGCGCGAAAAGTCGGAATGAATGTACCGCTATGGACCATTGCCGTCCTTGCCACGGCCAGCATTGCCCTGCTCGCCATGGCTGCGCGCCTGTTCTGGCTGGAGTGGCAAGCAGAACCATCAAGCACCGCCTAATATCAGGACCCTAGACTTGTCGCACGCGCCGCGCTTGCCTAAGCGCTGGCGGCAATGAATTCAGTCGTTCCAGAAACCACCAGCATGCATGTGCGCGACCCCTGGCTGCTCAGCTTCGGCGTTGCGGCGCTGTTCGCCATATTGGCATGGATCAGGCTTGCAATCCCGTCAGAGCCTTACTTTGACGAAGTGCATTACCTGCCTGCGGCCCGCGCCATGCTGGAGGGCGGAACATATCTCAATCGCGAACATCCGCTGCTCGGCAAGCAATTGATTGCGCTGGGTATTACACTGTTCGGCGATCATCCGATGGGGTGGCGTGCAATGTCCCTTATCGCGGGCGCGCTCGCGCTTTTCGCCAGCATGCGCGCAATGTGGCACGCCAGTTTTGACCGGTTTGCGACGCTCGCTTTCGGAGTGTTGCTGGCAACCGGTTTCCACCTGCTGGTGCATGCGCGCATCGCCATGCTCGACGTCTTCATGGCCGCCTTCCTCAGCCTCGCCGCCTGGCAATTCGCCGCCGCCATCCGCGAACCGGAGCGGGGCCGCTGGCGGCTGGCTCTGACCGGCATTGCCGTGGGGCTGGCAATGGCGGCGAAGTGGAACGCGGTGCCGCTCGCCGTGCTTCCGGGGCTGATTTTCTTCGCCGCGCGGCTTTCTGCGGGGCGCAAACACCTGCTGACCAGCACACGCGGAATTCCCGTGCCCGGAATATCGCTGGCGGAGGCATTCCTGTGGCTCGGGATTGTCCCATTGGCAGTCTATGCATTGACCTATTGGCCCGCTTACGATTTGCTCAATTCGCCGCTCGCGGAAAAGGGGCTGTTCGGGCTGCATAGCGAGATGATCGAGCTGCAAGCTTCGGTGAAGCAACCCCACCCCTATCAAAGCACATGGCCGCAATGGCTGCTGAATGCGCGCGGTATCTGGTACCTTTACGAGTTTACCGACAACGCGCAGCGCGGCGTGCTGCTGATTGGCAATCCGCTGACAATGCTGCTCGGCCTGCCTGCGCTGCTATGGTGCCTGATCAGCGGAGTTGTGCGCGGCGAATGGGCCAAGACTGCGATGGTTATCGGCTTCGCGGCGAGCCTTGGCCTGTGGCTGATCGCAAACAAGCCGATCCAGTTCTATTACCACTATTTTATGCCAAGCATGTTCCTGTTGGGCGCGCTGGCCCTTAGCCTGTCGGACCTCCACCGCAGCGCGAAATATCGCTGGATGAGCTACGCCGTGCTGGTCGGCAGCATCGCGATGTTCGCAGGCTTCTTCACCATCCTGACCGCAGGCGAGCTTGAGGGGCCTATGAGCTTCGCCAAATGGACCTGGATGGTGGGCTGGAGGTAAGAAGTAACGGGGATGGCTTGGTCGCGGAGCACGGATGCTGCGCATCCGTTTGGCCCCAGCCATCAATCTCTTCTCTCAATACCTTCCCCAGACGAAGCGGCTCGATAGCGCGTAATTCCACACCGATCCGATCAGGATACCGGCCAGCGCTGCGAGCGCCCAGAACACCCCTTCGCTTTCGAGCAGCGTCGCAACCGCGACATTGGCGAACCCGCCAACGGCGCAGGTCGCGCAAAAACCGGCCCAGCCGCGCAGGACCGCGCCCCAGCCCTGCAATCTCTGGTCGCGATAGGTCAGCCAATTGTTGAGCCAGAAGTTGAAGCTCATCGCCACAAGAACCGCTGCACCTTGCGCAATGGTGAAAGCCTCATCGAACCAGAACAGCAGCATCGAAAGCACCGCCATGTGCACAATGACGCCAAGCCCTCCGACCGTGCCGAACAGAGCAAAGCGCGTCGGGATCACGCGGCCCAGCGTCTTGTCGTAAAGCCCGGCGAGAAAATCGAACAGGATCGCCCGGTCAAGTTTGCTTTCTCCCTCGCGGCGCTTGGCGAACTTAAGGGGGAATTCCTTGACGCGAAGCGGTTCGTCAGAGGTCGCCAACAGGTCGAGCAGGATCTTGAAACCAATGCCGGACAGGCGCGGGACGAGCGCGCGTGCGATCCCCGTGCGGAGCAAGAAATACCCGCTCATCGGGTCGGATAATTCCACCCCTGTCAGCCGCCGGGCCATGGCATTGGCGAAGCTGGAGAGCCGCTCGCGCTCGGGCGCTTCCCAATCTTCCGTGCTGGCCCCCGGGGCGAAGCGTGAGGCAACCGCGATATCCGCCTCACCTGTACGCACAGCCTCAAGCATTCCTGCCAGCAGCGCAGGGTCATGCTGGTGGTCGGCATCCATCACCGCGACATAGGGCGCGGCGGTCGCGCAGAAGCCCTCGATCGCGGCGCTGGCGAGCCCTCGCCTGCCAATCCGCTGGATCACCCGCACGCGGTTATCGGTCAGGGCAATTGCGCGTGCTTCATCGGCAGTGCCATCGGCGCTGTTGTCGTCGACGATCAGCACCTCCCAACCGCCATCGCCCAAAGCGCTTTCGATCCGCTCAACCAAGGGCGCAAGATTACCGCGCTCGTTGAGCGTGGGCAGGATGATTGCGAGTTCGAGGCTGTGGCTCATTTCCCCGCGCTCGCCGAACTTACAGGCGCTCGATTATGGCAGTTCCGATGGCTTCGCAGCCATGCGTCCCACCAAGGTCACCGCCGCGAATGCCATCGGCCAGCGCGCTTGCGACGGCGCTTTCGATCCGCGCAGCGTCCGCTTCGCGGCTGAAGGAATGGCGCAGCATCATCGCCACGGACAGCACTGTCGCCATCGGATTCGCTTTGCCCTGCCCGGCAATATCGGGCGCGCTGCCGTGGATCGGCTCGTAAAGCCCAAACGTGCCATATTGCGTCTGTCGGTCGCCGATGGATGCGCTGGGCAACAGGCCAATCGAGCCAACCGCGGCGCTGGCAAGATCGGACAAAATATCGCCGAACAGATTACCGGTCAGGATCACGCCGAATTGCGATGGCCCGGTGACCAGCTGCATCGCGGCATTGTCGACATAAATGTGCTCGAGCGCGACATCGCCGTCCTGCTCAGCTGCGTATTCGACCACGGTCTCGCGCCAGATCCTGCTTGTTTCGAGAACGTTGGCCTTGTCGACGCTGGTAACGCGCCCGCTACGACTCTTGGCAGCGCTCCAGGCGATTTCAGCAATGCGGCGCACTTCGCCGACCGAGTAGGACATCGTATCCCACCCCTCGCGCTCACCGTCGGAATTGATCCGCTCGCCCTTGTCCCCGAAGTACACATCGCCAGTCAGTTCACGAACGATCAACAGGTCAAGCGTTTTGGCAATCTCTGGCTGCAAAGGAGAGAGATGCTCAAGCCCCGCAAAAACCTTGGCTGGGCGCAGGTTGGCAAACAGGTCCAGCTCCTTGCGCAGGCCCAGAATTGCCTGTTCGGGTCGCAAATGCCGCTCCAGATGGTCGCAAGCCGGATCGCCCACCGCGCCAAACAGCACCGCATCGGCGTTGCGCGCCATATCGAGCGTTTCGGCGGGCAGCGGATGGCCATGGCGATTGTAGGCCGCCGCGCCGATATCCCCCTCGAACAGGGTCAATCCGGGCAACGACAGCGCATCCAGCACGCGCAAGGCCTCGCGCGTTACCTCGGGGCCGATCCCATCACCGGGCAGGACTGCGATCTTCATGACGGCAAACTCACTTCACCCAAACTCACTTTATGATGCGGGCGAGCCGATCACCCAATAATGTGCGCGCGGCCATAACATCGCGGTCACGCTCGGCAAGCAAGTATCGCGCTATCGGCGCTTCGAGTGCGTGGAATTGGGCGAGCTGCGCCTCGAGATCACCCTCAAGATCAGGCTTCCCTCCACCATACCCCAGCTCGCGCAACAACATCGCCTCATAGGTGATCAATGCCGATAGCCAGCCGCGCGCCGATGGCGCATGGCACACCGCCGTCAGCAGAGCCTGCAATGCCTGATAGAGATTGGGATAGGCGTTGCGCTCTGGCAGGACGCTGGCGGTGAGCGCACAGACCCACGTTATCGCGGCGGCAGGCAAAGGCTCGGTCATCCACGGCCCCCGGCTTTCCGCCAATTCCAGCCGCGCAAACGGCAATTGGCTGTCGGATTTGGCGCGCAGCTCCACCTCCACCGAATTGCCGGGGATCATGACCGGACGCAGCCGTCGCCCGCGCCCACCCGCGACATATCCCGCGACCAGCCCATATTGCTCGGTAAACATGCGCGCGATCGCGGCGCTTTCCCCATGAGCGCGGGATGCGACAAGGATGGCGGATGCGCGCAGCTGCATCGCTGCGAGGCCTTACTTGGCCGAGAGTTTGGCTTCCAGCTCGGCGATGCGGCCTTCGAGCGCGTCGTTCTGCTCGCGCGCTTTCTGAGCCATCAGCTTCACCGTCTCGAATTCCTCGCGGCTGACGAAATCAACGCCGCCAAGCGCTTCTCTCATGCGCTCACGAGCGCTCTCGCGTGCCTCCCGCGTCATGCCGGCCATGGT
>JBCBDF010000137.1:0-6464 GCA_038529875.1 Pseudomonadota bacterium
CGGCTGGCCCTTGCCCTGACGCACGCGCAGTAAATTGATAAACCGGGGGCCGATCAGCATGCCGATAAACAGCGCCGTAATCAGCGTCGCGCCTGCGCGAAACGTCTGATAGCGCACAAGGTTGAAGACCCCTTCAAACCCGAGCCATTCGGCAAGCAGATACAGCATTCAATCGTCCCGTTGCCCCGCAACCGGGGGCGTTTGCGTAAAATGAGAGACGAGCGCACCAAGGCCGACCGAATTGGACCCTTTGACAAGGATCGCGTCCCCACCATTGATGCCATATTCGCGCAGCTTTGCGATCGCCTCGGCTGGGCTATCGCAATGCGTGAAGCCGCCCGACATGCCAAGCTGATCGTCGTCCGCTTTCCCCAATTGCCGGCGCAATTCGGCGGCTAAGACGGCCATTTCATCGCCGACCAGGATCGCGTGGTCAACTTTTGCCTCTTCGAGCGGCTCGGCCAGCTGGCGGTGGAAGCGTGCGGAAAAATCGCCCAGCTCCATCATGCTGCCCAAAATCGCAACCCGGCGCATGGCTGGCGTTTGCCCCAATTGCCGCAGGGTTGCGCGCATCGACGCGGGGTTTGCATTGTAGCTTTCGTCCACCAACAGCGCCTTGCCCCCGTTACGGGTCTCAATCTGGAAGCGCGCACCGCGCCCTTTGAGACCGCCCATTTCGGCAAGCGCCAGACCCCCTGCGGCGAGGTCGCCGCCCGCTGCGCGCACTGCCGCCATGACGCCAAGCGAATTGGCAATCCAGTGTTCGCCGGGTTCCGCGATCGAATAGCACAGCCGCGCATCACCAAGGTCAGCGGTAATCATCGAGCCGCCGGTCGCGATTGGGATCGCATCGAGCAAGCGAACATCAGCGCTTTCGTGGCGTCCAAATGTCACGACCTTTGCGCCTGCTTTGCGAGCATGGTCGATCAAGCGCTCGGTATAATCCGTGTCAGCCGGGATAATCGCTGTGCCGCCTTCGACAAGACCGGAGAATATCGCCGCCTTTTCGTCTGCGATCGCCTCCATGCTGCCGAGGTTCTCGATATGGGCAGGCGCAATCGTAGTGATCAGCGCAACATCGGGCCGGACATGCGCCGCCAGCGGAGCGATTTCGCCCGCATGGTTCATACCCATCTCGAACACGCCGAAGCGGCTGCGCGCTGGCATGCGGGAAAGGCTGAGCGGCACACCAACGTGGTTGTTGTAGCTGCGCACGCTGCGATGCGCGGCCCCTCTGCTGGCCCGATCCAAAGCGGCGAAGATCGCCTCTTTCACACCCGTTTTGCCAACTGATCCGGTGATGCCGATGCGCACCGCCGGGCTGCGATCGCGCGCTGCATGGGCAAGCGCATGCAGGGCCTCTGTCGTATCTTTCACCAGCACATGCGGGTAATCCACCGGGCGGTCGGTGATGGCCGCAACTGCGCCAGCGGCGAAGGCCTGTGGCAGGAAGCGATGCCCGTCCATCGCCTCGCCCTTCAGCGCGACGAACAGGTCGCCGGGGCGCAGATCGCGCGAATCCATTTCCACGCCAGAGGCCTGGAAAGCATGGCTGGCGCTGCCGCCAGTCGCTTTCTCTATCTCGTGCGACGACCACAGCGCCAGCGGCAGGCGATCCCGCTCTGTGACCGGCCATGCGCGCAATGCAGCCTGCGTCTTCTGTTGAGGTACAGCACCGGCGCTCATGAGTGCGCTCCTGAAGCCTGACCCGCGGCACATTCGCGTGCAACCGTAACATCGTCAAACGGCAAAACCCGCATATTATCTCCCGACCCGATAATCTGTCCTTGCTCGTGGCCCTTGCCTGCCACCAGCACAATGTCATGCGCACCTGCCAGCGCGATGGCTTCGCCAATCGCCTCTCGCCGGTCGCCTATCTCGCGCGCGCTCGCTGCGGCCCCACGCATAATGTCTGCCCGGATCGCCGCCGGGCTTTCGCCGCGCGGATTGTCATCCGTTACAATCACGATGTCCGACTTTTCGGAGGCTGCCGCGCCCATAGGCTCGCGTTTACCCTTATCGCGATCACCGCCTGCACCAAACACTGTGATCAAGCGTCCACCCTGTCCGCGTGCGACATGAGGGCGCAGCGCAGCGATGGCCGCCGCCAAAGCGTCGGGGGTGTGAGCATAGTCGACATAGACGGGCGCACCTGCCGGTGTGATAACCGCGCGCTCGATCCGCCCGCGAACCGGTTGGAGCCGGGAAATTGCATCAAGAACCTGCGCCGGATCGCTGCCGGTGGCGATGGCGAGACTGGCCGCCACCAAAGCGTTTGCCGCTTGGTATTCACCAATCAAAGGCAGTTTGATCGTGCGGGTTTCGCTAGCATGTTCGATCTCGAGCGTCTGGCCCAGCTGGGTTGCCTTGCGATCGACAAGGCGGAGGAACGCGTCAGACCCGCTCCCCACCTTGCCGACTGGGAGCACGCGCAAATTGGAGGACACCGCGTGCTCGATGGCGCGGCGGGTCCACTCGCTATCGTCCCCGCCGTCCCATATGATCGCCATTGCGCCTGGTTCCACGACTTCGCTGAACAGGCGCATCTTGGCCGCGAAGTACTCGTCCATGTCAGTATGGTAATCGAGATGGTCGCGGCTGAAATTGGTGAAGGCCGCTGCCGATACCGGCACGCCCTCATTGCGATATTGTGACAGGCCGTGGCTGGAAGCTTCATAGGCGACATGGGTCACCCCTTCGCGCGCCAGCCCGCTCATATTCGACAGGAACGTGACGATATCGGGAGTGGTGAGCCCGGTGGAAACGCTCTCGTCCGGCGTCGTCACGCCCAGGGTGCCTATGCTGGCAGCACGCTCGCCGCACATGCGCCAGATCTGGCGGGTCATTTCAACCGTAGAAGTCTTGCCATTAGTGCCCGTCACCGCGACGATATGCGGCGGTACGGGCGTGAAGAAACCTGCTGCCAATTGCGCAAAGGCGCGGCGCGGCTCATCATTGGCAATGTGGACCGCCCCTTCGACGGTCGCGCCGGGGCGAGTCACTACAGCTACAGCACCGGCGGCAATCGCGTCAGGGATCACATTTTCTGCGTTGAAAGTAAGGCCCTGAAACGCGCCGAAGACGGTGCCGGGCGCAACCTTGCGATGGTCAATCGCAAAACCCGTAACCTCCACCTCTTCACCGCCGTCGCAATCAAGTCCTGCGCGCGCGGCGAGCGCCCCAAGTTTCATTTTCGGCCCTCCACCAGGAACCTCAGATCACTGATATCAACATCGCGCGTCGTGTCCGGTCGCACGCCCAGCATCGGCCCGATGCGCGGCACAAGCCGCCCGACGACCGGTGCCGCGTTAAAGGCAGCCGTCCGCTGGAAGGAGCTGGCGACGGTGCCGCGCGGCTCGTCGATTACGGCAACCACAACATAGCGCGGGCGATCCATCGGAAAGGCTGCGGCGAAGGAAGATACCAGCTTGGTCCTGCTATAGCCGCCCTTAACCGGCTTTTCTGCCGACCCCGTCTTTCCACCAACGCGGTAGCCCTCAGCATCGGCGCTGCGCCCAGTGCCGTACATCGAGATCATGCGCAGCAATTGGCGCATGCGAGACGACGTGGAGGTCTTGAACACGCGCCGCCCGCGCGGGGCAGCCCCTCGCTCAAGCTTGTGAAGAGTTGCCGGACGCCAAATTCCGCCATTCACCATCGCGGCATAGGCGCTGGCGAGGTGCAGCGGCGAGACCGAAATTCCGTGGCCATAGCCAACCGTCATGGTGGTGAGCCGCGACCAGTTGCCGCGAGGCCAGATCGGGTGACCGCGCGCGGGCAGTTCAATATAGGGCCGCTCGTTCATGCCGAGGTCGATCATCGTCTGACGCATCCGCTCCGGCCCAAGCTGATCGGCGACACGCATTGTCACTGTGTTCGAGGAATAGGCGAGCGCTTGCGGGATATTCAGATACGCACCCTTGTCGGAATAATCGCTGCGCTCAATACTGCCGATCTTCACGGTCCGCGCGTTCCAGCTCTTGCTCAAATCGCGGATCACACCGGCGTCGATGGCGGCGGCCACCGTCAGCGGCTTGAAGGTCGAACCCAGCTCATAGACCTGGTTGGTCACGCGGTTCATCATGTTCTTCTGGCCCTCGGCATCGATCTTGTTTGGATCGAATTCGGGCAGCGAGGCAAGCGCCATGACTTCGCCAGTATCCACATCGAGGATGATGCCAGCCGCGCCCAGCGCATTCGTGGCCAGCATTGTCTTGCGCAGCTCGTCCTCCAGCGCGCCCTGCACGCGCATATCGATCGACAGCGGCACTGGCTCTGAGCGTAGGGCAGGATCGCGCAATTGCTCGTCGAGTACAGATTCCATGCCGACCCGTCCGTGATCATCGGCCGCAACATAGCCTAGCACGTGCGCGCCGAGCGAGCCTTGCGGATAGTGCCGGTCCGTCTCACGCGGAATTTGCAGCGCGACCTCGCCCAACCCCATGATCTTGTTGGCGTCTTCGGGCAGGACGCGGCGGCGGAGATAACCCGCGCGACCGGACGCAAGCCGCTCAGCCGTGGCGGACACATCCATGTTTGGAAAGATTGCGGCCAGCTCTTGCGCCACTTGCTGCGGCGGGCGAACCAGCGGCGCGCCGCCATCACCCATCGCCTGCGGCGCATACCATAGGGCGTAGGCCGGGAAAGCACGGGCGAGCGGCATGCCATTGCGGTCGGTGATCTCGCCCCGTGGCGGCAAGAGTTGATCAGCCAGGCTGGTGCGCGACGGAGCATGCCCGGCAAAACCGAGATAGGTTATGCGCAGAATGGCAGCCGCTGCGATTAGCGCAAAAACCAGCACAATCCACAGCACGCGCCAACGCGCCGTCAACAGCGAGCGATAGCGCAGATTGACGAGTTGGATGCGGCCAGCTGGGATGGCCGGGCGGGCCGCAAATGCGGTCATTCAGCCGCCTCTGCCGATTGACTGGCAACGAGCGAGCTCGAGGCGCCACCGGTTCGCGCCTGCGCGGCCCTGATGGGCGATGCCTCGATCAGGAAATCGCCCAGTGCCTCGGCAAACATAGTGGTTGGTGCAGCGTCGCTTTGCGCAGAAGCCAAAGTGACGGGAGCGCCGCTGATCGGAGAAACCATCTCACGCTGGCGGATAGAGGCAGGCGTGCTACCATCAGCCGCTTGGGCAACGGCAACGCGGATCGGACGAGGCGCACCGGGCACTTGCGGCGAACCAAGGCTCGCCAGCTGCCGTTCGCTCTGGAGATATTGATCTGCGCGCGGAGCGACATAGCCGAACTCGACCACGTTCCAATTGGCCAATTGCCGTTGGCTGGCGCGCGCCTGAAACTCGGTTTCAAGCACCAGCGTCTCGCGCTCGAGCTCGACGATCTGGCGTTCAGCCAGCAGCACCGCACTCTTCACCGCATGCACACGGAAGCTGAGCACCAGGAACAGGCCGATGCACAGCGCGAGTACTGCCACCCAGCCGATTTGTCGCAGACGTGAACCGGATACAATCATGCTGCCTGCCTCCTTGCTGCGGCTGTCGTACGCGTGGCGCTGCGCAGGATTGAGGAGCGCGCACGCGGGTTACGGTCGATCTCTGCCTCGGATGGGCGGATCGCCTTGGATACATTCTCGAAAACGGGCGGATCGCCGGGAATTTCGCCCGGCATGTGCCGCGAAACTGCACGGCCAGCGCCCGAGGCTTCGCGCAGGAAGCGCTTGACCATGCGGTCTTCGAGGCTGTGGAAGCTGACCACCGCCAGCTTACCGCCCGCGCACAGCAATTGCTCTGCTGCTGACAGGCCTTCGCGCAGTTCGCCCAGCTCATCGTTCACATGAATGCGAACAGCCTGAAAGCTTCGCGTCGCGGGGTCTTTCTTGTCATGCGGCTTGTGACCCAGCGCTTTGCGCACAACGCGCACCAGATCGCCGGTCGTCTCCAGCGGACGCGCCGCAACAATCGCGCGAGCTACACGGCGGGACTGGCGTTCCTCGCCATATTCGTAGAGTACATCGGCAATCGTATCGGCATCGGCGGAATTGAGGAAATCGGCTGCACTCTCGCCCTCCTGGCTCATCCGCATATCGAGCGGACCATCGGAGGAAAAAGCGAAGCCGCGCCCCGCCTGGTCCAGCTGCATTGAGGACACACCGATGTCCATCGCCACGCCGTCAACCTGCGCAATGCCCGCTTCGGTCATCGCGTCCACCATCTCCGAAAAGCGCCGCGGATGAAGGACAAGGCGCGGAGGGGAACAACGCGCCTCGCTCCACCCGCGGCCTTGAGTGATCGCGTCAGGATCGCGATCAAAGGCGTGGACGGTTGCGCCGCAATCGAGCAGCGCACGAGTATAGCCGCCGGCGCCAAACGTGGCGTCGACAATCACATCGCCGGGCTGGGGATCGAGCGCAGCGACAACTTCATCGAGAAGAACGGGGATATGAGGCGCAGCTGGGCCTGGAGTGGCGGGGGACGTCATTTCTTGCGCCCTTTCGCCGCA
>JBCBDF010000138.1:0-6458 GCA_038529875.1 Pseudomonadota bacterium
CCAGCCGACTTTATCCCGGTGGCCGAAGAGGTCGGAATTATTCGTGAACTCGGCGAATGGGCGCTGAACGAGGTTTGCAACCAGGTTACACAATGGCCGGATACCGTCCGCGCAGCTGTCAATGTTTCAGCCGTGCAGTTTGCATCCGATGATTTTGTAAAGATCGTCAAGAGGGCATTGCGCAGCTCCGGCGTAAACCCCGCCCAGATCGAGCTTGAAATCACCGAAAGCGTATTCATCGGTGATCTAGAGCGTACGCAGCGCATGTTTCGCGAACTGAAAGAGCTCGGCGTAAAGTTGGCCCTTGACGATTTTGGCACAGGTTATTCCTCGCTCAGCTACTTGCGCGATGCTCCGTTCGATAAGATCAAGATCGACCAAAGCTTTGTCAGGGGTTGCTCAGCGGAAGACAACAACAATGCGGCGATTATCGCTGCGATCGTGAGTCTGGCAGGCGCGCTTGATATGGAAACTGTCGCTGAGGGCGTTGAAAATAAAGATGAATTAACCACCGTGCAGGGGCAGGGGGCGAGTCATGTGCAGGGCATCCTGTTCTCGCGCGCAATCCCACCCGAAGACGTGCTGGCGCGTTTTGAGCGCGGTGAATTCGAATTCGAACCGCGCGGGCCGGATCGCTATCGCCCTGATCGTCGGACCGAGTTCCGCAAAATTGGCCTAATCCATGACGATCATCGCTATCATGTGGTGCTGCGCAACCTTTCAAAGACTGGCGCGAAAATCGAGGGGTTGCTCGATGTCCCTGTCGATACCGATATCGTGCTCGATCTGGGTGGCGGACAACTGGCAGTAGCAACTGTTCGCCGGTCGGAAGGCTTTAGCCAGGGGGTGGAGTTTGAAACTTCGCTTATCAGTGATGGTGCGAACGGGCTGTGTACTCGTCACCGAGTTTCACCCTACCAAATTGAAGCTGCTGGTAGGCCGCTCGCTTCGCTGGGCAACGATGCCTATGGCGCGTTGGCTGGCAATCTGAAGAGCACGCGTAAAGCCTTCATGGAAGTCGAAATAGGCGGGTTGGCGGCAACGGGAACTTAAGCTCCTGAAGCTATAACGCTGATATCTCCTGGGCTCTGTGGTTTCGCCGCTCCCAAAGGCACACTTCAGCTTCATTTATCGGGCAACGGTCGAACTCGCCATAGAAAGCATGGTTAAAACGGCCATAACCTATGCTGAATTTCGGATGCCCAATTAACGCTTTCTCAAAGGCGATTG
Source organism: Pseudomonadota bacterium (assembly GCA_038529875.1). Lineage (GTDB taxonomy): Bacteria > Pseudomonadota > Alphaproteobacteria > Sphingomonadales > Sphingomonadaceae > Erythrobacter. Next base: position 1,231 of record JBCBDF010000138.1, read on the forward strand.
AGGCATTCCCAACCCATGAAATCGGGTGCGGCAAAAGACCAATCTGGGTCCGATAAGACCCAGGTCGGGGCAATGCGGGATGAGCGTCGCCTCGAGGTTCTGCACGCCCACAAGAACCACGCTGCTTCACAATCCTCCGGCAAAACCAATCTTCAGACCGATCGCCGCAGCCCAGATCGGGTTAACGCCTCGATTGCGCCGGTCTCCGAGCATTGTGAGCCCAGCTATCACCCGCACTACCTTCCGCAGCAGCCACGCATCATGGCGGGATTGCTGCTGCTCGGATACATACTCGCCGGCGGTGTAGCCAAAGCAGTACCCGCTGGTCTCGCGCCCTTATTGGCCGCGATCGCTTCAATCGTGATTTTCGCTGTTGGGGCAAAGCTCGCCGCCTTCGAACGGCGCGAGAACGCACCGAGTGTCTTGCGCCCACTAGTGCTCATTATTGGTGTCTTGGTGCCGATGGCATGCGCGGGATTCGTCCTTGGCAGCTGGGTTGCTGCGGGTCTGGCATGGCAGTGGGCGGTCGCCACAATCGTGTGCATTAATGCCGCGTCCGCCGCTCTGTTCGGCATGCGGATTGTGTCGCTGTTCACCGGCAAGCTCGCGATTTGGGCAACCTTTGTGATGCTCGACCCAACCCCGTCGACGATTGCGGCGCTGGTCGGAACGGCAATTGCACTGACGCTGATCGCACGGATGGAATTGATAGGTGTCCGGAAACGCCGCACCGCTCGTGAAGCACGAGAGCGCCTGGCATCGCGAGCGGAAGACATTTTGCGCAGCTTTGAAGAAACGGGGCAGGGATGGTTCTGGGAAACCGACCGACGCGGTCTTATCAGCTACATTTCACCTTCCGCAGCCAAGGTGCTCGGCAAATCGGTGGAAGAATTGCTGGGCCATCCTTTGAGCGATATTGTCGATTTGACATCGGGGGCCAGCGGGGCGGAGCGGACACTGGCGTTCCACCTCTCGGCGCGATCCGCGTTCCAAGAGGTGGAACTGCGCGCAGCAGGCACAAATCCAGCGCGCTGGTGGGCTCTGAATGGCCGCCCGGTCTACGACACTTTCAATAATTTCTGCGGTTTCCGAGGGCACGGTGCCGATCTCACTGAACAGCGCCGGTCAGAGCAGCAGGTCTCCCGGCTGGCCCACTACGATTCCCTCACCGGTCTCGCCAACCGTATGCAGATGTCGCAGACGCTGGAGCGCATTCTTGCCTCTCCACACGACCGCGACCGGGCCTGCGCGGTTTTTATGCTCGACCTTGATCGTTTCAAACAGGTCAATGACACGATGGGGCACCCGGCAGGCGATGCATTGCTCAAACAGGTGGCTCAGCGGCTTGAACGTACAGTCGATGGTGTCGGCCGCTGCGGGCGACTGGGTGGTGACGAATTCAATGTAATCGTACCCGGCAGTATGAAGCGCGACCAACTGGCCCGCCTGGCTCGCGAGATCATTGCCAGTCTTTCGCAGCCCTACTCGATCGAAGGGCAAAATGTCATAATCGGTGCCTCGGTCGGGATTGCGCTTTCGCCGGAGCACGGCGTTTCCAATGACGAGCTGATCCGCAATGTCGATCTCGCGCTGTACTCCGCAAAAGATGCCGGGCGCGGCACATTTCGGTTCTTTGCAGACGACTTACACTCGGCTGCCGAGGAGCGCGCGGAAACCGAGGCTGACCTGCGCGAGGCCATCGCCGCGGGACATCTGCAGCTCTATTATCAACCGGTCGTTTATGCCGGTAATGAGACCGTCACCGGCTTTGAAGCGCTGCTGCGTTGGAAGCATCCGACAAAAGGTTGGCAAGAACCGGCAAAATTCATACCCGTCGCTGAGGATACGGGCCTGATCGACGGGATTGGGCATTGGGCCTTGCGCACAGCCTGCGAGGACCTGGCGCGTTGGCCTGAGGGCATTCGCTGCGCGGTCAACGTGTCTCCTGTGCAGTTTTCCAATCCTGAATTGCCGACCATCGTCGCCAATGCACTGGCGCATAGCGGCATTGATCCTTCGCGCCTTGAGCTTGAGATTACCGAGAGCGTGTTCCTGAATGATGGCGCCGGAACAGAGGCCATGTTTGCGGCACTGAAGCGGGTCGGCGTGCGCCTGGCCCTGGATGATTTCGGAACAGGCTATTCGTCGCTCGGTTATTTGAAAAAGGCCCCGTTCGACAAGATCAAGATCGACCAGAGCTTTGTACGCTGCGCGACTGAGCCGGACAGTCGCAACGGCGCGATCATTGCCTCTATCACCAGCCTGGCCGAAGCCTTGCGTATGGACACCACGGCCGAGGGGGTCGAAACGCTCGACGAGTTGGAGCTGGTTCGTGAATTGGGCTGCAGCCATGTGCAGGGCAACATCTATCACAAGCCGCTAAGTTCGGACGATGCAGCCGAGCTGGTCGCTGGCAGCTTGATCTTGTCAGCTGACGGCCCTCGGTCCGCGCGAAGGCCCCGCAAAGTGCTATTGCGCCGGATCGCGATTACCCATGAGGGCACGCGTGCCCCAGCTACGCTGCGTTCCATCTCTGAGGGCGGCGCGATGCTGGACGGCGTCTGGGGCCTGAAGGAAGGCAATGAGATCCAGGTCCATTTCAATAGCGAGCAATCCATTCGCGCAGAAGTGCGCTGGAGAAAGGAAAGCCGTATCGGAGTGCAATTCGCAGCGCCGATCGCTCGCGAGAGAGATGGTAGCTTTCAAATACTGCGCGAAGGCCGCGATCCTGCCCAGCACGCGGGCAGTTTTTAGGACAATAGTAACCAACAGGCTTTACTCCTCGGTCAGGGCCAGAATTCATGGCTTATGAGCTGTTTGAAAGGGAAGGCAAAAGTGCCTTTTAAGAGTTTCTTATCTTCAAAGAGTGGGGGCGGGTTTCTCGGCTCGCGCAGCGGCAAAGCTGCGTCCGCCCTTTCTGAAGACGAAAAACTTGGCATGCTCGAGGAGTTGGAACGGTCCGGTTTGGGCTGGTTTTGGGCGAGCGATGCCTCAGGTAACCTGACGTATTTGAGCGGCGCCTTTGCCGAGCGCATCGAAGCACCGATCGAGGATTTGGTGGGCAAGTCTCTCTCTGGCGTGTTCACCCCACGTGAGGGCGATGGGCGTACCAAATCGCTGTCGCTGATGCTCGGTGCACGCAAGGCATTCAACGGCTTCGTGGTTGAGGCCGCGGAGGGATCAAGCAACGCCGTGTTGCGCCTTGCCGGGCAACCGATTGAAGACGACAAAGGCAACTTCATTGGGTTTCGCGGAACCGGGACGGATATTACCGAGGAATACTTCCGCGAAGAAGAGACCGCTCGGCTTGCCAAATATGACTCGCTGACCGGTTTGGCGAACCGCCATCGCATGGCGCAAATTATCGATTCCACGCTCACTGCTTTCCAGGCCGCCAAGCGCAATTGCGCGATCATGATGCTCGACCTCGACCGGTTCAAGCATGTGAATGACACGCTGGGCCATGCCGCGGGCGACGAGCTGCTCCGGCAGGTTTCTGACCGCTTGCAGCGTTCAATCGATCGCGATTGTGAGATCGGCCGACTGGGTGGTGATGAATTCCAGGTAATGGTCCCCGATGTGGATGATCGCGGGATCCTGGGCGATGTCGCGATGAAGATCATCGACATGCTCAAACAACCGTACTCCCTCGAAGAGGGCCGCTGCGTCATCGGTGCATCGGTTGGCATTGCAGTCGCACCGCATGATGGCGTGACGCGTGATGAAGTCGTTCGCTCTGCCGATCTTGCGCTTTACGCGGCTAAAAACAGCGGTCGCGGGCAATATCGGTTTTACTCCGGTGAGCTTGAGAACGAGGCGATTTTCCGCCGCCGCCTTGAAGAAGACTTGGGCGAAGCGGTGCGCGATGAGCAGTTGTTTCTCAAATACCAGCCGATGGTTTCGGCCAAAACCCAAGGTGTTGAAGCGCTCGAAGCACATATTTGCTGGAACCACTCGCAGCGCGGCGAGATCGACGAAGAAGAGTTCGCATCGATCATGGATGGTGCGAGTCATGTGGCCGATGTAGGTACCTGGGCGATCCGGCAAGCTTGCCAGGATGCTGCAAATTGGCCTGAAAGCGTTCGCGTCGCGGTCAATGTGCCGGTGCAATTGTTCGCAGTTGAAGACTTCGTCGAGCGTGTTGCCGATGCGTTAAAGGCCGCCGATATGGCCGCTGCGCGGCTTGAGCTGGAAATCAGCGAAGCAGTATTCTTTGGCGATACCAACGCCGTAGATCGCACTCTTGGCTTGCTATTCAAGCTGGGCGTGCGCCTGACTTTGGACGAATTCGGCAGCGGGTATTCCTCACTGGCTTATCTCCGCCGGGCCCCGTTCGATACGATCAAAATCGACGAGAAATTGATCGAGGAAGCCGAAGTCAACGAGGACAGCCGCGAGCTGGGGCTGGTCAAGGCGATTGTCGCGCTGGCCGGTGCGCTCGACATGGAAACCGTGGGCAACGGTATCGAGACAATGGCCCTTATGAAGGTTCTGAACGGCTGCGGTGTATCTTACCTACAAGGGCCGATCTTCTCCGACCCGATAACGCTTGATGCCGTGCATGAGGAATTGGTTGGCGAGACCTGGAAGATCGAGCCAAGCGATGACCGCACCAAGCGGGCGCGAAGACGTACGGTGTTCCGCAAGATCCATGTGATCCACGATGACCATTCGTATGAAGTGACCCTGCGCAACCTCTCGAAGACGGGTGCCCTGATCCAGGGCCTCGCCGATGTGCCAAAGGGCACGCAATTCGTCGTCGATCTGGGCGGTGGCCAGCTGGCGGTTGCAACCGTAATTCGTACCAGCGCCGATACTCAGGGACTCGAATTCGAGCAGTATCTTATCGACGATGGCTCAGGCGGTCTTTGCACGCGTAACCGGGTGTCGCCTTATGCGCTGGCCTCTGCCGGTGCTCCGCTCGCTGCGCTGTCGCAAGGCAGCTATAAAGGCATGGAAGGCGGCATGCTGGGTCAAGGCAGCGTGCCGCAATTCGGCTATGCGCCTGTGCAGCATCCGGAGCCCGCCTAGCTAGCCCTGAGTTTCTGCCCGCGTTTGCGCTCCGTGCGCTTGTCCGGGGGACTGTTGCGATTTTCGCGAATGACATGTGCGGCATGGCCCGCTAATTGGCAGGTCAGATGACTGACCTTTCAAAAATCCGAAACTTTTCGATCATCGCGCATATCGATCACGGCAAGTCCACTTTGGCTGACCGGCTTATCCAACAT
>JBCBDF010000139.1:0-6422 GCA_038529875.1 Pseudomonadota bacterium
GGCATGCCCCACACCTTCTCGGTGTAGGTCTTGAAGAAGATCGAATAGAGCTTCTTGCCGAACTGGTTGGTGGTCCAATCTTCAAAGCTCTTCACGTCTTTGATTGGGAACAGCTTGTAGCGCAGATAGCTGAGCATGCAGGCTGTCGAGCGCAGGATACCCAGATTGCCGAGCGCTTCGAAGGCGCGCAGCGGGTATGAATAAAACTTGCCCTCATAATAGATGCGGCTCATGCGCGGACGCTGGATAAAGTCATCCGGCAGGATCTCGTTCCACAGGTCGACGACCTGCTGCGACTTTGAGAAGAAGCGGTGGCCGCCAATGTCGAAACGATAACCCTCGTGTTCGACAGTGCGGCTGATACCGCCGACATAGGTTTCGTCTTTTTCGATAATTGCGACCGATTTGCCCTGCTTGGTCAGCAGGTAACCTGCGGTCAGGCCAGCTGGCCCCGCGCCGATGATAGCTACATCGACGTCCAGGATCCCAGCCTGGGAAGTAACACCCTGTTGCACTCACGCCCCCGTTTGGTTTGCCAAAAGTTTGGCTCGAGGCTGGAATGAAGGAAATTGGTTAGCGGAACGTAAAGGCCCGGACGGAAAAGCCTGAAATCGCCTGATTAGGCAGGTTTATGACCGATCAGGCACCGGCCGAGAGGCCCGTCGCGCCGCGCTTTGACTACGATCAGTCCGTCGCTGGACTACGGTCGAGCAGAACGGGTGCCTGCAATTCGACCAACAGATGCGCGAATTCACTCAAGGTGAAGGTGTCGTCGAACACCACGCCATAACGACCCTCGCGGCGCCAGCGCACCTTTGCGCTCACATCGTTGAAGCCTTCGCCGTTGATCCGAATGGTCTGGTTGATGGCAAGCAGCTCTTCGCAATCGATCCGTGCGCCCTGCTGCGACACATTTTCAATAAAAGCTTCGCAGCTGTCGGTCAGGGTCGAGACCTTGACCGGGAAATAGACGCCCAGCCGCAGGCCCCGCTTAGGGTATTCGCCCGCCTCATGGATCAGATTGGTGACATCGGTCGGCTTGGTGAATTCAAACCCGGCTTCGCTCCCGCGATGCCAGACATTGCGGATTTCGTACTCGTCACCGCTCGGCATTTGCAGCTGCAGCGTCTCGCACGAGGGCAGTTTGTGGAACATTCGCACGCTGATCCCGGTTTCGGAGACATCGCGGATGACGCAGACGAATTCGCCCTGGCCCGAGATCAGCTTTGCCGGGCGGATGAGCGTCGTGAAGCGCGGAGCCGCACGGGATTCCTCGCCGTCACTCACCACGTCTTCATCAACCGCAGGCGTTTTCGCCGCTTGTTCCATTACTGCCTTCCCTGCCTGATGCATCGCAGAACCCGGCGCGTCCGCCCGATTCCAAGTATCACTTGTTTGAACCTGTTAAGCGAGATCGGGTTAAGAGGGCGATAACGCTGTTTTCGCATCCAACCGGAGGGCCGGCGAAATGGTTTGCTAATCACCGGCGAGCGGCGGTTTTTGGAAGTACGTGCGGGTGGCGGGACTCGAACCCGCACGATCAAAGATCAGGGGATTTTAAGTCCCCGGCGTCTACCATTCCGCCACACCCGCTTGGCATCGGCCCTAGCGGCGTGCGCACGGCTCGGCAACGCAGCAAAAGCGTTGGATACAGATTTCAGCACAATGGGATGCCGCCCGAGCGGGCGCGCAATGTCGGTCCTACGCTTATCCAGCCTGACTAGTCGTTCAGACGGTGGCGCATTTCCTTGCCCGCCTTAAAGTAAGGCACGCGCTTCGCCGGCACATGGACGGTCTCGCCAGTGCGCGGGTTGCGGCCCTGGCGCGCATCGCGTTCACGCGTAGAGAATGCGCCAAAACCGCGCAGTTCCACTCGCCCGCCTTCGGCAAGACGCTGAGCTATTTCGTCGAAAAATATATCGACGACCTGTTCGATCTCATCTGCGCGCAGTTCTGGATTATCTTTATGTAGCGCTTGCAGCAGTTCGGATCTGATCATTTTAGACTCCCGACTATCGCCTTCTTTCAAAAGGCACAGTCCCAAGGGTTTCCCCGATTACTCTCTACAACCCCGACCCGTTAGGTTGCCTCCTGTGCAACAATGACAGAGCTATGCGAGACTCGCAAGCCATCAGACCATTATACTGGCATCAATTTAAACAAAAAGTGCCGCGACGCGAGTGTTCAGCCGTGTTCGACCAGATCCGCAAGGTCGATGCCCAATCGCTCCATCCGGGTTCGGATTTCGGGCCATTCATCGCGCAGGAATTGCTCGCGCTCGCTCGCGCAAAGCCGGTCCGCCGCGCCGCGCACGACATACATGCCCACCCCGCGCTGAACCTCGACCAGACCGTCATTCTGAAACTGCTGATAGGCTTTCGCAACGGTTAGCGGATTGGCACCCTGTTCCGCCGCCAGCGCGCGCACCGATGGCAGCATCTCGCCCTCAGGGTACTTGCCCTCGATAATCGAGGCCGCGATCTGATCGCGCAATTTGAGGTAAACGGGTCGACTCTGGCTCATGGGTCCCTCTCTCAGTGCTGTAGTGACATAATACAGCGACGCGCGTCAAGTTCCCGAAAAAGTGGCCGGGTGCGGCAACATGCCCCGCAAAAAGGGCGGTTTCGCCTGCAACTAAAGCTTCACACTGGCGATCAAGGCGTTAGGGTGCGCGCTTTCTGGCTCCCTGGGGAGGGCGGCCACGCAAGAGGGATTTCATACATGAAAGAGATGGCGCTTTGGGGTCAAGCCGATTGGATCGCAGCTATTGCGGCTCTGGTATTGGGCCTTTTTCTAATTGGCGGTGCCTATGCAGTAACCCGCAAAGAGCCGGAGTTCGCGGGGCATCCCAAGGGCCTCTACATGCTGTTCTTCGCCGAGATGTGGGAGCGGTTCTCTTATTATGGCATGCGCGCTCTACTGATCTTTTATCTGACCCAGCATTGGCTATTTAATGAAAGCGCTTCAAACGTCGTATACGGCGCATATATCAGCCTCGTCTACATTACCCCGGTCTTAGGCGGATGGCTCGCCGACCAATATCTGGGTCAGCGTAAAGCTGTATTGTTTGGGGCCATTCTGTTGACCTTCGGGCATTTCCTAATGGCTTTTGAGGGCACAGGCGGTCAAAATGATCCGACGATCAATATTTTCTGGCTTGCTCTAGCTTTTATCATCGTCGGCTCCGGCTTCCTCAAAGCCAATATTTCAGTGCTTGTCGGTCAGCTCTATCCGCGCACCGATGTGCGCCGAGATGGCGCTTACACGATATTCTACATGGGGATTAACGTGGGCGCTGCTGTGGGAGCGATCCTTGCCGGCTATCTAGGTATCGTGAAAGGCTGGGAATATGGCTTCGGCGCAGCGGGTCTTGGCATGCTGCTTGGCTTAATTGTATTCGTAGTTGGCAAACCGCTGCTTATGGGGAAAGGCGAACCCGCTGCCCCTCTGGCAAACAGAACCGAGTATGGAATCTACGGCATTGGGCTGGCCGGGGTGGCTGTAATGTGGCTACTCATTCAATATCAGTCCTTGGTCGGTGGCCTGATGCTGATCTGCGGCGTCGTGCTACTAGCATATGTGTTCCTTGAAGCGTCGAAACTCGAAAAAGAGCCGCGTGAACGGATATTCGCAGCACTGTTCCTGATCGCACTCCAACCCCTTTTCTGGGGTCTCTTCGAACAAGGCGGCGGCTCGCTCAACTTGTTCACGAACAACTTCATCGACATGCAAGGGGTGCCTGCCCCAATCTTCCAATCTATCAATCCGATCTACATCATCTTGCTGGCGCCAGTTTTTGCAGGGCTTTGGACTTGGCTCGGTAGGAAAGGGCTCGAACCCTCAACTCCGGCGAAATTTGGGCTTGGACTTGTCCAGCTAGGCTTCGGCTTTTTGGTTCTGGTCTGGGGTGCTGCAAGTGTTGGGATTGACGCCAAGATTCCAGTGATATTCCTTTTCGGCATCTATCTCTTCCACACCACGGGCGAACTTTGCCTAAGCCCGGTTGGTCTTTCGGCAATGAACCGCTTGTCACCCAAGCACCTAGCGAGCTTGATCATGGGCGCATGGTTCTTCGCTACAGCTGGTGGTGGTTTTGTTGCTGGCTTGATTGGCTCTGCAACTGGCGGAGAAGACGGGGCGATGACCCGTGCGGGCGCATTAGACGTTTATTGGACGATCGGCCTCATCGCTATGGGCGTCGGTGTTTTCGTCATCTTTATCGCTAGATTCGTTTCAAAATACATGCATCTCGACACGCTCAAGGATGACGCAGGCCTCGCAGGCGCAGCGGAAGTAGGCGAGCCGCAGGCTGCGGGCATTCACCCTGCCTCGCGGCCTGCCGAGTAACTAAAGGATTAGGGGAATATGATGCGAGCAAAAGCGCTTCTCTTTGGTTTGGGGAGCGCTTTTGCGCTCACCGCCTGCGCGGCCACCGGCGCGGATGACAGCTCGGTCAAATCCGCGTCCTCGTCATCCGGTGAAAGCCGCACAGCCTTCCTCGGCGAGGATGGACGCGAGCCCTTCCCCTCGACTTACAAGGCCTATCCCGGCGCAGCGACCGCTCTGGTCGGCGCGACCGTATTTGACGGAGCGGGCGGGCGGATCGCCAACGGCACCGTTCTGTTCCGCGATGGCAAGGTGGTTGCCATCGGCGGCAGCGAAACCTCGACCGATGGCTATCAAGTGATCGACGGTTCGGGCAAATTCGTAACCCCCGGCATCATCGATATCCACTCACACCTTGGCGATTACCCCTCGCCCTCCGTCCCCGCCCATGCTGACGGCAACGAAGCCACCGCGCCCACCACGCCCGACGTATGGACCGAGCATTCGGTCTGGCCGCAAGACCCCGGTTTCAGCCGCGCAATGGCCAATGGCGGCATCACGTCGCTGCAGATTCTGCCCGGCTCTGCAAACCTGATGGGTGGCCGCTCGGTCACGCTCAAGAATGTGCCGAGCCGCACGGTGCAGGGGATGAAGTTCCCCGGCGCTCCCTATGGCTTCAAGATGGCCTGCGGCGAGAACCCCAAGCGGGTTTACGGCAATCGCGGACGCAAGCCCTCCACCCGGATGGGCAATTTCGCGGTCAATCGCCAGACCTGGCTCGATGCGATCGCTTATGCCGAAGACGAGAATCCCAAGCGCGATCTTGGCAAGGAAACTCTAGTCGGCGTGCTCGATGGCGATATCCTGGTACACAACCACTGCTATCGCGCGGATGAGATGGCGCTGGTGATGGATATGGCCAAGGAGATGGGATACCGCGTCAGCGCCTTCCACCACGCGGTCGAAGCCTACAAGATCGGCGACCTGCTGCGCGAAAACGGCGTGTGCAGCGCGATCTGGGCCGATTGGTACGGCTTCAAGATGGAAGCCTATGACGGTATCCTGGAAAACGCCGCGCTGCTTCAACGCGAGGGCGCCTGCGTGGTGATCCACTCAGACAGCGCCAATGATATCCAGCGCCTCAATCAGGAAGCGGCCAAGGCGCAACGCGCGGGCCTGCGCATGGGGATCGACATTTCCGATGGCACAGCGATCCAGTGGATCACCCTCAACGCTGCCAAGGCGATGGGGATCGACGACATGACCGGCAGCCTTGAACCGGGCAAGATGGCGGATGTGGTGCTGTGGAATGGCGACCCGCTGAGTGTCTACACCCGCCCGGAGAAGGTGTGGGTCGACGGCGCATTGTTGTTCGATGCTTTGGACAGAAAACGGCGACCGGTTAGCGATTTCGAGCTGGGCCAACCCGGTGAAGGAGATGTGAAATGATGATGCGTCTTTTGAGCAGCGCAGCAATCGCCGCACTTACCATCGCCTCGCCCGCCGCCGCGCAGGATGTCATCATCTACAACGCCAAGATCGCGCTGGGCGATGGCAGCGAACCGATCGAAAGCGGCGCGGTCGTTATTGATGACGGCAAGGTCGTTTATGCCGGCACTGGCCAGGACCGAACCTTTGAAACCGATACGCTTATCGACGCGCAAGGCGCCTGGGTCACGCCGGGCATCTTCGCCACGGTCACGACGCTCGGCCTGTGGGACGTTTCGGCAGTCCAACAGTCGAATGACATCCGCGCGAGCGATGCTCCGTTCTCGGCGGCGCTCGACACGGCGCCGATCGTCAATCCCAATTCGCAGCACATCCTTATCCATCGCGCAGCCGGGATTACTCGCGCTGCCACCACAACCAGTCCCTCGAGCTCGATCTTCGGCGGACAGGGCGCAATCATAGACCTGGATGCCGATAGCAACCCGGTGATGCGCGCGCGCGCTTTCCAGACCGTGGCGCTCGGCGAAAGCGGCGGGCGGATCGCTGGCGGCAGCCGCGCGGCGGCGCACACCCTGTTCCGCAACGCCTTGCGTGAGGCAAGCGAGCTGGGCGACGCCGCACGTATTGGCGGCGGGTCGTTACGCTCC
>JBCBDF010000140.1:0-5293 GCA_038529875.1 Pseudomonadota bacterium
GATTTACATGCATTCATACAGTGTGACCTGATATCCATTTGGTCCCGCATTTGAATGGAGAGCCTGTCGCAACGGAGACAGACAATGCGCAAAAGCAAATTCACCAGGGAACAGATCATCGCGACCCTGGCTGAAGAGGAAAGAGGCATGGCAGCCGCAGACGCGTGCCAGCGTCATGGTGTCAGCTCGGCTAACTTCTATATCTATGGACGGCTCTCCCGGTGCAAGCGATTTGAGTCCTGATCGAACGGGTGTTCGATGCCAACATCTACTGGCAACGCCCCGCAACGTGACAGCATCGCCTGGTGCCCAGACACATGCCCTTGCGGTTCTCCACCATCCGGACATGCTTGCGCCGGGCGGCATGGCGAACGGCCTGGACGACCTTGAAGACGACCGAATTGCGCAGCGTGGCATCCGTCGCGTCAAGTCGGCGCTCGATCATCACCCGCTCAGCGAGATCCCGGGTTGTGAGTTCGCCATCGACCTCAAGATGGCGCACACAGATATCGGTGAACAGCCGGATCGACGCATTTATATGAGCCAGGTCTTGCTTCGCCTGCGCGATCTGAGCCTGGTACGCCGTGATCCGCCCGTGGATCTCGGCGCGCTTGTCCTTCACGCACACCTTGGGTGTGCCTGCGCCTCCCAAAGGGAGAGAATGCTTCTGAGCGCAGTTAAAAAAGCTAATGGCTGATCGAGCATCAAATGGTGGCGCGCCTCAGGTACGGCGATTATCGGAATGTCACCGCCCCCTAGCTCGCGGATGTAGTCAGCCGAGTCCCTGGTGAAGAGCTGACTCTTTCCGCCATGAACGATGATCTTGCGGCCCGGCGCATTCACGAGTCGATGGCCGATTGTGAGCCATTCGTCGGACTTATTGCTTCGTCGGAATACCTCGGGTGAGAACTTCCATGTCCAACCGTCTCCGTCGCGTCGCATTGAATGATACGCCATGTAATCTAGGAGGAACGGCTCGCCGACTTGCTGGGGCGGGGAAAGGACGTATCTTTTGCGCGCCTCTTCATAGCTCGCATAGAGCCGGTTGGGCTTGTCAGGATCACCTGATCCCGGGCTGGAGGGGCGATGGTTCCAGTATTGCTCTAGGAGCTCGGCTCGCATGACCATCAGATCGCAAATCACGACGCCGGAGAAAGCATCGGGCGACAGGGTCACGGCTGTCAGCGCTGCGCCCGCGCCGAAACTGTGCGCGATGATGGTGGGTTTGTGGCCATCTGTAAACAGATCGAGTGCCTCGGCAATCTCACCAAACTCGCCCCCCCTTGCCGCGGGATCGGCTTGCCCGCGCATCTCCGTGTCGCCCATGCCGGCGAGATCGAACGCCACCACGTCGTAATCTTCTGCGAGAAACGGAGCGATGAAGGCAAAGCAACGGGCGTGGGAGAGAAAGCCATGTGTCATAAGCACTTTCGGCTTTTTCCGGTCGCCCCAGCGGAAGTAGTGCGTCCTGGCACCGTCGATCTCAACATAACCTTCTTCGCGCGGCACCTTGAGGGCCGACACAAACCATTCCGGCAGATGCGAACCATCGCCGGCCCAGACAGGGTCGATGTCGTCGGGAAAATCTCCAATCTTGGACAATACGTTCATTTCGTTAAGTGTTCCTTGCTAGTGGGTTTGTCGATCACGAAGCCGCGATACCCCTCGTTCGCTACATCTTCGCAGAGTGCGACATAGCCAGACACGCTTGGAAAATTGATCAGTTGACGCGTCTTGCCCGGGATGTTTGCGCCCATGTACCAAGAATCCGCTTCGGGAAAGAGCGTCATCGCGCCTGCTTGGGCAACCATTTCGGTCCAGCCCGTTTCAGCTGCCGGATCGGCTTCGAAAAGATCGACACCATTTTCCCGCATCCAGACCAGAAAGTCGCAGATCCAGTCACCCTGTATCTCTGCGCTGGTCGGGCCGTTTGAGAAACCCGACGGGCTGAGTGGCCCGTATGTGAACAGCATATTGGGAAAGCCAGACACCGCCATTCCCAGATAGGCGCGTACTCTGTCTTCCCACGCATGGGACAGTGATAGGCTGTTCGTCCCCCTGATGTTCATATCGATCAGCCCGCCGCGCCCGGCATCGAAGCCGGTGGCGAAAACGATGAGGTCGCATTCCATCTCGCCGTCTTTGGTCGTAATAGCGTGCGGTCCGATCCGGATGATCGGAGTTGCCTTGAGATCGACCAGCGCGACATTGTCTTGCGCGAAAATTTCGTAATATCCCTGTTCAAGCGAAGGCCGCTTCGTGCCGAATGGATGCGGCGGTTCGGATGGGGCGAGTTTCTCGGCCAGATTGGGATCGGCGATCCTTGCGCGAACCTTGCCGCGCCAGAAATCATAGGCGTGGCGGTTGGCTTCGCGGTTGGTAAGCAAGTCAGCGAAGTTGTGATACCAGAACCTGAGGCCGCCCTGTTGCCACAGATCTTCAAAGTGCGCGGTGCGCGCTTTCTCGTCAACTTCGAGCGCCGATACGTCTAGCGATTGGCATTCGAACCCTCCGCTCGTCTGCTTGCGCGTTTCGAAGATCGCGGCATAGCCCTTCTTGTCCCGTTCCTGGTCTTCTGCCGAAAGCTTCTTCTGCTGCATAGGCAGCGCCAGGATGGGAGTTCTTTGAAAGAGGGTCAGCTTCGATACGGATTTGGCCGCTTCTTGCGCGACCTGCACACCACTTGCACCGGTGCCGATCAAGGCAACCTTACGTCCGCTGAGATCGACACCCTGCTGCGGCCAGCGCGCCGTGTGAAACCATTGGCCTTCGAAATCCTCAAGGCCGGGAAAATTGGGGACATACGGCTTTGATGCGAAACCAAGAGCGGGCAACAGGAACCGTGTCGAAACAGTTTTGTCGCTGTCGAGTTGCAGACGCCATTGCTTCGTCTCCTTCTCATAGTGCGCGCCTTTGACCCCAGACCCCATGCGCATCATGGGCCAAAGGTCGAGCGTATCGCAAACATGCCGGAAATACGCTCTGAGCTCTTCCCAACCGGGAAATCGCTCGCTCCAGGCCCATGACTTCCACACTTCAGGTATAGAGTACTCGTAAAGCGGAACCTGTGAATCCACTCGTGCACCTGGATAGCAATTCCAGTACCAGATGCCGCCGGGCTGGGCCGCAGCATCCACCAGCAACACGTTGAACCCGGCGTCACGCAACTTGTGGAGCAGGTATATCCCGCTGAAGCCGGCACCGACGATTACAACGTCGTAATCGGGAGACCCCCGATGGCTCACGATGCGACCGTCAAACGTTCGGCGATTGCTTTCGCCGTTGCATAGTCGGCCTTGCCGTTGGATGCACGCAGGGGTTTTTCCGTCGGATGTATGGCCTTGGGCGTTTTGTATCCCGCCAGCTGATCGCGCACATGGTCCTTGACAGCTTGCTCGTCGAACGGGACGCCGTGGTTGAGGTGGACGACGGCCGTGACGGCCTGGCCCCATTTTTCATCCGTTACACCTACGACCAGCGCGTCACCGATGGCAGGATGGGTCTTGAGCACTTCCTCGACTTCTTCTGGGTATACCTTCTCGCCAGCAGTGTTGATGCATACGCTGCCGCGGCCTAGCAGGGTAAGGCTTCCATCGGCCTCTACCCGGCACCAGTCACCCGGAATCGAATAACGCACGCCATCGATTGTGCGGAATGTCTTGGCGGATTTTTCGGGATCTTTGTAATATCCCATGGGGATGGCCCCCTTGCGGGCGATAAAGCCAGGCACGCCGCTTCCTGGTTCGACTTTCTGATCGTTTTCGTCGAAGACATCGCAGAATTCGCCAATCCCGAATTTCGCGGTGTTCGTACCGCCCTGTGCAGTCGTGACGGAGAGGCCGAAGCCGAGCCCTTCGGAGGCGCCGAAACTATCCATCAGCACGACCTGGGGAATGTGCTTGCATAGACCGGCCTTAATCTCCTTGCTCCACATCACGCCGGACGAGATGATGGAGACGAGGCTCCTGGTATCCCAGCGGCCCGCGTTTTCTTCGAGCGCGCGAAGCATTGGCTTAGCAAAGGCGTCGCCCACAATTGCGATGCTTTCCACCTGGTGCTTTTCGACCGTTTCCCACAATTCTGACGCTTCGAAGGAAGGGGCCGTCAGCGTGATGATCGCGCCGCCCGACATTAGCGCACCTATCGCGGTGATGAAGCCCGTCCCGTGCATGAGCGGGCAGGCGGAGAGAGTGCGCCTGCCGGGCCCCTCTTTCTCGATCAGCGCAACATTTTCTTCCAGCGTCCGCGGAACCGGGCCCAATAACTTCTGGGCGTCCAGCTGGGCCTTGCGCATGTCGTCGTGCCGCCACATCACGCCTTTCGGCATCCCGGTCGTGCCGCCGGTATAGATGAAGAGCAAATCGTCGGGTGAGCGTTCGATGCCGAGCGCCGATCCGTCCCCTTTTCCCGCCAGCGTCTCATAGGGACTCGCAAAAGACGCGATTTCGGAAGGGTCGCCAATTTCGACGAAAGTGTGAACCTTCTCGAGCCTATCCTTGAGTTCGACGATGCATTCGCGAAACTCCGAACTGTAAACAATCACTTCGCTGTCAGAATCTTGGAAAATGTAGAAAACTTCTTCGGCGCGATAGCGGTAATTGATGTTCACATGGGTCAAGCGCCCCTTAAAACAAGCCGCCATCAGCTCGCCATATTCGGGGCGGTTGCGCATGTAGAAGGCCACCTTGGCACCATCGCACGCTCCGCGTTGACGCAACGCGCGCGCGATATTATTCGAGCGCGCGGACATTTCGGGCCAAGTGACGATCCGGTCGCCGTGTATCAGCGCCGGAGCGTCCTGAGGCATGGCGGGCTCGACTGCATCGAGAATGTCACCGAGGTTCCAGTCGATCATTTTCCCTCTCCCTGCCGGACGGGGCAGCCAGTCTCGGACGCCCCCTCAACGAGTGTGTTACGCGGCCTTGATCCAGCCTTGCAGTGCTGCCGCCTCGGCCCGCACCGTTTCGGGTCCGCCAAGCACCTGCCGGTCGAATTCAATGCGTTTGAACCAGTAGTGCAGACCGATCAGGTCCGTGAATCCCATCCCGCCATGCACTTCGGTGGAAGTGCGGGCGACAAAGCGATGGACTTCGCCGGTGTGTGATTTCGCGTGGCAGGCGACGAGCGATGCCTCTGTCGGAACTGCGTCAAAGGCGTGGGCGGCGTACCAGACGAGCGAACGGCATGGTTCATGCCGCGCGGCCATCTCGGCGCACATGTGCTTTACGGCCTGGAAACTGCCGATAAGGCGACCAAACTGTTCGCGCTGGCCAGCATGATCGAAAAGGCTGTC
>JBCBDF010000140.1:5303-6421 GCA_038529875.1 Pseudomonadota bacterium
CGATTATGCTGGCAGCGCGAACAGTTTGGTCGCCTTGTCGGCATAATCGACAGCCTTTTCGATCATGGCCTGACCTGCGCCAAGACTGTCGGCGGCGAGGATCACACGCCCCGCAGCGCGCAGCCGGGCCACTGTAGCTCCCCCATCATCAGCCAGTGGTTCCGCTTCGGCCCCGTCAAACCGCAATTCCCCGACGCTGCGGGTCCGATCGATGGTCGTCAGCGCGATAGCCTTCAGGCCCGACGCCTTGGCACCGACAAGGTGCAGCCTGCCGCCGGAATCGGCGACGATGAAGGCATCGGCCCCTTCGAAATCGAGTGCGAACAGGGCGGTGCCGTTGAGCTTCCCGGCAGCAGAGGAAACCCCCGCGCCGTCGCGTACCTCGATTGTCTCGGAAATCGCGACACCGATACGCGCCTCGCCGCTCGCGATCTTTGGCAGCCAGTGGGCCTTTTGCTCCTCGCTGCCTGCCTCGCTCAGCGCGATAGGCGTCAGAACATGACTGGCGAGAAAAGGTACTGGCGCGACCGCATAGGCGAGCTGTTCCGCAACTATGGCAGCGTCGAGAAGGGTCATGCCGAGGCCGCCATGCTCTTCCGGTACCAGCATCCCGGGAATTCCCAGGTCCTGGACGGCGCGGAGCACTTTGTCGCTAAGCGGATTGTCACGCTCGGCACATTCGCGGACATGATCGAGCGGGCAGGTATCCGCAAGACACCGCGCAACGGCATCGCGCAGCATCCGCTGGTCCTGAGAAAGTCCGAAATCCATTAGGCTGATCCCTGTTTGTGACGCGGCATGTCTGCGGTTGCTTTCGCCGCATCCGAAATCTTCGCCAGCTTCGGTTCGCGCGGCATTTCGAGGCCACGTTCAGCGATGATGTTCTTCTGGATCTGCGCGGTGCCGCCGCCAATGATGAGACCGAGCTGGAACATATAGTTCCATTGCCACGCCCCCCCTTCCCGCTCACGCGGGCTGTGGTGATAGAGAATGCCCAGTTCGCCCATGGCGTCGATTGCCAGCGCGGATATCTGATGAGCGAGTTCGCAGCTTTGCAACTTGACGATCAGTTTCGCCATGCCGCCCGGCTCACCCCTAAGGCTGTTCGAAAGGATCCG
>JBCBDF010000141.1:0-6411 GCA_038529875.1 Pseudomonadota bacterium
CCGACGCCGCTGTGAAAAGTGGCGATTTCGACCGGACCGGCAGCTTGTGACTGGCGGCGGATTACAATGAAATTGTAAGCATATAGCAGCGCCGAGAACCCCAGCGAAGCCAAGCCCATCAGTACATCAGGAGACAAGTCGCTGCGTCCCAGCCGCCCGCTTACGATGACTATCGTACCCGCAAATCCTAGAGCGCTGGCAAAAACTGCCTCGCGACTGATTTGCTCACCCAACAGCACTCTAGCGAAGTAGAGCGCAACCAGAGGCGCGATGAAGCTGATCGCAATGGCCTCAGCGATTGGCAACTTCGTCAAAGCAAAGAAGAAGCTGAGCGCCATAAAGGCTGATATAATCCCGCGCTCAATATGCAGTTTGAGGACGGTGCGCGTGGGCCAGCGGAAACCACGCGCAAGCCAGAATGGCGCGATGATGGCGGCCCCTATCAGTGCGCGCAGCAGAGTGGCGCTATACACCCCGGCGGCCAATGCGGCCCCTTTCATAACTGCATCCATCAGAGAAAGCGCTGCAACAGCCAGAAACGCGGCCAAATACGGCATCAGGCGGTGGGAACTGAGCATGGGCGTCCGTCTAGGATGAGAGAAACCTTGCGTCACGCCTATTATCATCACCTTTCGTAATTGTGCGCAAATGCGCACAATTCAGCCAAGCGAAAGCCGTTTTGGTTGATACAACAGGTAACTGAGCTTTATAACCAAGGCTCTACAGTCGCGGCGATGCGGCATGAATAGGGATCGATGAGACATTTATGCGTGATTTTGTGACCAGGATTGCTGCCGGAGCGGCACTATCCGCGATTGTGGTAAGCGGTGCAGCGGCGCAGCAGGCTGAGCCCGAAGATTTGCTTCCCGAGACCCAATCGAGCGAACCGGCGCAGTCGGATACGCAATCCGAGGACCAGGCCGACGCTCCGGCTGAAGCGCAGGGGGAAGCCTCCACTCAAAGCTTTGACGAAGCATTTCCCCCAAGCGTTTCAGAGCCCGTTGTGCAAGGCGATCTCGACGCCGAGCCGAAGCCCAGCGTTCTGCCGTGGACGGTTGAGAATGCAAGCGCTCTGATCACAATTATCGAAGGGATCGCGGTAGAGGGCCTCGACCCGGCCGATTACGACCTTCAGGCGCTGCAAACCTTGCTGGCTGCCGGACCGTCGGCGGAACTCGATACGCTGGCCTCGAAGAATTTCCGCTGGCTGGTTGAGGATATGCGCGATGGCCGCACGCCGATGGATGCGCGCGAGCAATGGTTCGTCGTCGATACCGACCGCGACACCTATCGCACCGCAGACTTGCTGGCCGAGGCGGTGGAAGGTGGCGATGTAGCAGGCACGCTCGCCAAACTCGCGCCAGCTCACCCCGATTACGCCCGGCTTAAGGAAGAGCTGGCCAACACCCCGGCTAGCGAACCGGTCAAGCGTAAGCTGATCCGGGCGAATATGGATCGCTGGCGTTGGCTCGCTCGCGATCTGGGCAAGCAATATCTCATCACCAATGTACCGGAATACCAACTGCGCCTGACGGTGAACGACAAGATCATTTCGACCTACCGCACCATTGTCGGGAAGCCGGGCCGCACCGCGACCCCGCAACTGGCGGAAACGGTTTCAGGCGTGGTGTTCAACCCGACCTGGACTGTGCCGCAGAGCATCGTGAAGGGCGAGGGGCTGGGCAATCGTGTGCTCAACAACCCAGCCTGGGCGCGACGGAATGGCTATAAGGCCACGCGTGGTTCCAATGGCTGGGTCACGGTCGTCCAGCAGCCGGGACCGGGCAATTCACTGGGCCGGATGAAGCTCGAAATGCCCAACAGACATGCGATTTTCTTCCACGACACGCCGTCGCGCGGATTGTTTAAGCAATCCAGCCGGGCGCTGAGCCATGGCTGTATCCGGACAGAGCGCGCGCTCGAGCTGGCAATCACGATGGCGATTCTGGGCAAGGGTGCAAGCAAGGAAGAGGCAATCGAGATCGCGACCTCGGGCGAATACACCAAGGTTCCGATCAAGAAGGAAATGCCCGCCTACATTACCTATTTCACGATGGCGACGGATATCAATGGTGAGATGGCGACCTTCGAAGACATCTATGGCCGCGACGCGCCAGTGCTGGCGAGCCTCGACAAGCCGCGTGTCGACAATCGCAGCGACGAGATTGATGATGAGGTCATTGTGATCGAGAATAACCCGCTGGCTGGCGGCTAAAGCCCTAGCGTGCCCTAGAAAGACCCCGGTGCATAGCGCTGCAGGTCATTCGGGCGCGCGGGTTGTAGTGGCTCGATATTGGTCGACCGGTAGGTGCCGTCATCCTGCAAGCCAAGGCTATCGGCAAACAACAGACGCCCGCCCGACAGGTTCAGCAGAGCAATGCGGAATTGCTCTTCGCCCAGCGCGAAGCAGCCATTGGAGCGGCCCAGTCGGCCCCACTTATCTATATGCGTCGGCTCGGCATATTTTGCGCGGTGCATCACGATGTAGCGGCGCAAAGCCGCCTCGTTGGTCGAGTCGAGGCCCCCAAGCCGAACAGACGTGCCATAGCGCCCGACATACCATTCCCACGTCACATAGGCGCCGCGACTGGTCGCGTTCGAGCCTTCGACATTGGAGTAATTGTTGAGCCAACCATCGTGTTCGGGGTCAGAGCCAGTGCCGTGACTGACATGATAGCTTTGCACTTCTTCGCGTTCGAGATTGACGAAGTGAAAGCGCTTGTTCGCCGAATGCACGCCGAAATCGGCGATGCCGACAATATCGCGCTTCCAGATGGCCGCGCCCGCACGGTCAAGCTCGCGCTTGGCGATTCCGAACAATTTCCGGTCCCGCACGGTGCCACGCTGCGGCGCAGCGGCCAGGGTTGCGGGCAGAGCGGTGGGCAGGGCCAAGGCAGCGCCCGCCGCCAGCCCGGTTTTGATTAGATCACGCCGTCTCATAGCCTCTAAACTAATAACCCAATTCTATCGTTTCCGTGAACAGAAAATTCGCGGCCTCGACCATTTCCGGGTGGACTTAGCCTGCGTTGTGTTCAGCGAAGGCTTTCATTCCAAGGCTCATGATTCCCGGCATGCATTCTTTCACGACCTCCCCGATATCGCCCATTGCGGCCAGCTTGGGGCTTTTTTCGGCAGCCAATTTGGCGATTGCAGGGCCGGTCGGATGCAGGCGGCTGCGCGAATTGAACGCATTGGTCTTTTCGTTTTGTGAAAGAAGCCCGGTGCTGCGCAAATTGGCGAGGAAAGAGGCTGGGTAGGTGTTAGGTGTGTCCGTCAGTGGGGCTGGCGGAACCAGCGCGTTGCGTTCTTCGTCGGTTTCAAAATTCGCCTCAAGGAAGGCGGCAAGCGAAGCGCTGTACGGCACGAACGGGGCCTGCGCCAATTGCAGCGTGATCGTGTCGCCATCGAAGAACGGACGCTGGTTGTAGCGCGCATCGAAGGGCACGGCGCTCGCGGTGCAATCGATGAACAGCGTATCTGATGGAACGTCCACGACTTCGTCGGCGAAATACATCTTGCCAGGTTCGATCCGCTTCACCCGGCCTTGGCGATAGACATTTTTGATACCTTGCAGCATCTCCACTTCGCCTTCGGAAATCACCGCAAAATGGAACATTTCCGGCTTTGTTTCTGGATCGATCCGCAGCATCAGGCCCTGCTCGCCAAGCTTGGCGAACATCTCATCGCCGCTCTCGGATGATGCGGCAGCGCGCATTTGGCCCTTCTGGAACTCCGCCAGCCGTTCGAGGTGATGCTCGGCAGGCTGGAGGTATTTGCGGTTGAACATCCAGCTGTCGCGCGGGCGCACCCACCCGATCCGATCCGGAGCAACGCCTGCCTCCAGCAGCCAGACTGCGGTGTCCATCGCGGTCTTGCCCGCGCCGAGGATCGTGAAGTGCTGCGGCAGATTGGCGGCATCCTTCCACAACGCCGGCAGATCGCCGGGAATGGTGAACGGCGTACCTTCCGCAATCTCGTATCCCGGCCTGTGGGTCGAGGGGACCGAGGTCTGGAAATACGTCCCATCCACCAGCCTTCGGCGGACCTTTACCTGCTTCTCTTCGCCTGAAAATATCCCTTTGACCTTGTGGCCCTCGTGATATTCGCTCAGCGGCATGTAGGTGACGCGCCCGCTCGGCAGCAGGCGATCGTTCATCAACTGCTCGTAATAGGCCAGGATTTCAGCATGTTTGGCGAGCGGATACATTCCGGCATTGTGGCCCTGAGTGTCGACGCGATTGGGGCACAGTTCCTTGGAATTCACACCGTAGGTCGCTGATGGCTGGTGCAGGGCCACAAACGAATAGGCATCGTTCCAATGACCGCCAGGTTTGGCATGCTTATCGACAATGGTGATGTGGCATGTCGGATCCTCATCGAGCAGCGTGTCGGTAAAGGCGAGGCCAACCGCGCCTGCGCCAATAACAAGATAATCGGTTTCGAAGTCGGCCATGAATCTGGTATCCCTTGCGCGCAAATGCGAATGGGGAATGCGTGCCGTCTTTCAGCGAGTCGCGCAAGTTGGGAGTGAGTGAATGATTGCGCGGATGGTGCGAGTTTTGGCATTGGTTTCAGGGTGCTTATTGCTGGGCGGATGTCCGCCGCCTGATGGCTATGTTGCCTCGACGCCCGCTCCAGTTGCTGAGGCGCAAGTCGAACAGGAGCCAGTGGCTGAACGACCGCCGGAGCCCCCGATGGAGATCGAGGAACCGGTCTCATCAGGCCCAATGGACCTTCCAGCACTCAGCGACATCGTAATTGTGCGCAAGAATATGGCGGAAGGGCCGTCGGTCATCACGGTTGAGATGGATGAAATTCCGCAAAACCCCACGAAGATCAACGATCAGGCCGCTGCTGAGCGATTGTTCGACAACTCCGGCGTAACTCTGCAATGGATCGGATGGGAGAAACGCGGGCGCGTCTTCATCGCGATAGATGAAAACGGCGTCTGGTGGATCACAGCAGAGCATCGCGGCGAGGGTGGCGCCGGACTCAAACTGGAAGGGCATATCAGCGAAATCGGCTCGGACTATTTCCTGTATACCGGAGAGGTCACCGTCATCGGCACGCCTAATCCAGACCGCTTTTGTGGCGACAGCAAGCAGTGGCGTTTTGCCGTCACGCAAAACCGAAAATATTGGCGTTTGCGTGAATTTGAATGGTGCGACGGCCTGACGGACTACATCGACGTCTATTTCTGAGCAGTTAGTCGGCGCTCATGACCATCTGGTCATCGGCTATTTCCAACGCGCCGATTTGCGATAGATAGGACTGGCCGAGCAGTGATATTCCAAGGCCTTCCGGGATGATAACAGCGGAAACATTGCGCCTTACCATGCCGCCAATCTCCACCTCTCTGAGGCGGGTTGGAACGCCGTAGACAGCGCCGCTCGCGCCGGAACCGATATGCCTCACGTCGGAATCGTCCCAGTATAGACCCGCCGCCGTGGCGTCATCCGCAGTCAGCGCGATCACAGTGGCGCCTGTATCGACCATCATTTCGACTGATGCCCCGTCGATAGATGCTGAAGCATAGAAATGGCCATCGGCCCGCCGTTTAAGCGTATGCTCGCCTGCCCACGAAGCGGCATTCGGTTGGGGCTGTTGTTTTGTGGCCTGGGAACCGAATGACGAAGCGTTGGTGCGCGCCTCATTCGGCTCTCCCTCAGACGGGGAGGGCACGACCATAATTGCGAAACCGCAGGCCATTGCCGCGAAGGCGATTGTTCGACCAAGCATGCGACGCAACTTAGGACAGCAAGATTAAGCCTCTCTAAACATGGAAGGCGTGCCTGTGACGCGCGCGTTTTCGTCGGCCATTGTGAGCATTGAGCGAGCGTGACGTTCGGCGACGATGCGCTGATCATCGCCATATCCACCGCCGAGCGCGCTGGCGATCGGCAGGCCGCGTTTGCGCGCTTCACCGACGACGAAGCGGTCGCGCGCGGCAAGGCCTTCATCGCTGAGGGCGAGCCGCCCAAGCTTGTCCTCCGCATGCGGATCGACCCCCGCCTGGTAGAGCACCAGATCAGGTGCGAACCCATCGAGCAGCTTTGGCAAATGGTTGCCGAGTACTCTCATATAGGCTTCGTCCACCGTGCCGTCGGGCAGGCCAATATCGAGGTTGGAGCGCGCCTTGCGCACCGGGAAATTCTTCTCGGCATGCACCGAGAGCGTGAAAATGTCCTCGCGCGTTGCAGTGAGGCTGGCTGTGCCATCGCCCTGATGGACGTCGAGATCGACGATCAGGATGCGGCCCGCATCGCCTTCCGCAATCAAGCGGTTGGAGGCGACGGCGAGGTCGTTGAACACGCAATAGCCAGCACCTGTATCGGCCAATGCATGGTGACTGCCCGCTGCGCTGTTGGCGGCGTAGCCGTGGCGTTTGGCCAGCTGCGCGGCGAGCCACGT
>JBCBDF010000142.1:0-6407 GCA_038529875.1 Pseudomonadota bacterium
CAGAATCACGAGAACCTGAACGTCCAATACCTGCACCCGACCGGTCCAACCAATGATGGTCCTGGCGGAACCCGCCCGGAAGACCAGGCGATTAAGGAGATCGAGGCACATGGCGTCTCGTTCACTGAGATCATCGACACTGGAACCGGGTTTGGCGAAGGGTCAGAGCGCGGCAATCGCGGCAGCAACTGGCAATATGCCCAAGGCGGAGCTTTTAACCGCCGTATCACGCCCAACACTCCGGCGCAGATCAATGGTCCAGTGGCTGGTTCGGACCGCCTCAAGACCAAATACTCGGCGGACGGCATTCAGGCGCGTGGCACGATCAACAATTGCGCCAACGGTATTACCGAATGGGGAAGTCTTCTCACCTGCGAGGAAAACTGGGCAGGATACTTCCTGCGCGATGGCGATGACGCGTTCCGCTCGGCTGAAGAGCTTGTCGGTCTCAACCGCTATGGTGTCCGCCGCAACCCGGGCAATTATGGGTGGGCATTGGTTCACGCGGGCACCAACGATCAGGACATCTTCTCCCGCTGGGACGCTCGCGCAACCAGCGATGATGAAGACGGCGCCCTTTCCGACTATCGCAATGAGCCCAACAACTTCGGTTGGGTGGTCGAGATCGATCCCTACGACCCAAGCTCCAAGCCGCGCAAGCGCACAGCGCTTGGCCGGATGGGCCATGAAGGGGCATGGCTGGGCAAAGTCACTGCGAATCAGCGACTGGCGGTTTATATGGGCGACGACTCCCGCAACGAGTATTTCTACAAGTACGTCTCGGCGACCCCGTGGAGCGAGGGCGATGCCGATGCCAGCGATCGTCTGGCGGTTGGCGACAAGTACCTCGATAATGGCACGCTGTTGGTCGCGGTATTTAACGATGACGGTACAGGCGCGTGGAAACCACTGCTGTTCGGCCAGGTTCCTAACCTACCTGATTACACCTTCGAGGATCAGGCCGACATCCTGATCCACACCCGGCTTGCTGCGGACTCCTTAGGTGCGACCTCGATGGACCGCCCGGAATGGACCGCATGTAACCCGGTGACCGGAGAAATCTACCTGACACTTACCAATAACCGGGCATCGAGCCGTCCGATCACGGAAGTGAACGCGGCAAACCCGCGCTTCTACGTCGATGCGCCTGAGGACCGCTCCAGCCGATATGGAAACCCTAACGGCCACATTATCCGTATCCGAGAGGACGGAGACAACCCCGCCTCGATGACGTTCCGCTGGGATATCTATCTGTTCGGTTCAGACAGCGCTGATCGCGAGACGCGTGGTGTCGACCGCAATATCCATCGCCTCCGAGGGGACAACGACTTCGCTTCACCTGATGGCCTTTGGTTCTCACGCCCAAGCAACGTCGGTGGCCAGGTCCGTCCGCTGGCGTGGATCCAAACCGATGACAGCTCAATGAATGACCGCACCAATGACCAGGTGCTCGCAGCTCTGCCCGGCTATGTCGGTGATGGTCAGGCGATCACAGTCAATGGCATGGATGCTGACGGCAACACATCGTCGCAGGCTACGGTCGTCGGCGCGCTCCCCGATACGACGGTGCTTCGTCGGTTTCTCGTCGGCCCAAATGAATGCGAGATTACCGGAGTGGACACCACTCCGAATGGCCGGACGCTATTCGTGGGTATTCAGCATCCAGGCGAGAACGCGGACGATCCGAACCAGCCGACGAGTAACTGGCCTCAAAGTCAGTTAGGCGATTTCTCCGGTCGACCACGCTCGGGTGTCGTCGCGATCACAAAATCGGATGGTGGTATCGTCGGCCTCTGACCCCCGCCGTAGATCACCAAACAAAAGGGGGCCTTCGAGTCCCCTTATTTGTTGGGATTGACTGTATCGCCGTTGATACCACTCAGAGTTTCTGGCTTTTGCGAAGGAAAGACTACGCTCTGAATCGCTTTTTATCGCAAGTTCTTTGTCGGCTTTTGGGTCGCTAGCGGAATGGCAGCTTTTGGATGGCGATCAACCCTTCTTCGCCCTCGGATGTGCGGATCGGTAGTTCTCCAGCATCGTTGCAGCATCGACCTTCGTGTATATCTGCGTCGAACCGAGCGAGGCGTGGCCGAGCAATTCCTGCAAACTGCGCAAATCCGCCCCTGCTCCCAACAGATGTGTTGCGAAGGAGTGCCGCAAGGCGTGCGGTGTAGCCGTATCGGGCAGGCCCAAGGCTCGCCGCGCATTGGCCATCGCCTTTTGCACCATACCGGGCGACAGCGGCCCGCCTTTGGCCCCGCGAAACAGCTTGTCCTCCGGTGCGACCTTACACGGGCAGAACTTCGCATAACGGGCCACCGCCTCACGCGTGATCGGCAGGATCGGCACAATCCGTTGCTTGCCGCCCTTTCCGGTGACTTGGAGTGTTTCGCCCAGCTCGGCATCTGCCCAATTAAGCGACAAGGCCTCAGCAATACGCAGGCCCGAGCCGTACATCAGCAGCAGAACGGCGCGGTCACGCGCGCCGATCCAATCCTCATCTGGCAAACCAGCAACCAAATCGGCAATATTGACCGCGTCATCGGGAGTGACGGGGCGCGGGAGTCCCTTTTTCGTTCGTGGACCGCGAAGGCGCGGAGCGGCGGGATCCGGATCGCCGGTTTGTGCTCGGGCAAAGGCAATGAAGGCTTTGAGTGCGGACAGCTCACGCGCGGTGCTGGCATTGGAAAGACCCTCGGCTCGGCGCGTTGCCAGATGCGCGCGCAAATCGTGCGCTTCCATGCTCGCGACTGCCTGCCAATCGGTCAAGTCCCGCGCTGTCAGCAAGCGCTCGGCCGCGGCGCAATAGGCGCGCACTGTATGCTCGCTGCGGCGGCGCGCATTGGTCAGATGCTCACGCCATTCTGCCAAAAGATCGTGCGCGCTCATACGCTTACCAGATCATCGCCAACGATCTCTCCCAGCAATGCATCGAGCAGCGGCAGGCCGGCTGGCGTCAAGCCAATGCTTGTGTCGCGCTGCCACAACAAACCCAGGTCGAGATTTCGGGCGAGGGCGCGGGAGGCGATCAACTGCTGCTCTGATAGCTTGAACCGCGCAGATAACGCTTCGAGATCAATCCCTTCGACCAGTCTCAAGCCCATCAATAGCGCTTCAGCGGCCTGATCGCTGGGAGTGAGGACCGTTTCTTCCGAAATACCGTGCCCTTGCGCGGCCGCTGCATTCAGGAAATTCTCCGGCTTGCGATGGCGTTGCGTCGCCACGCCACCTCGCCGACCATGCGCGCCCGGGCCAATCCCGCAATAATCCTGATACCGCCAATAGGTGAGGTTATGGCGGCTTTGCTCACCTTTGCGCGCATGATTGCTGATTTCGTATGCGGGCAGCCCTGCCGCACCGGTCAGTTCCTGCGTGATCGCAAACAGCTCAGCTGCCTTGTCATCATTCAGCGGAGTAAAAACACCGCGGCGAACATCGGTGGCAAAGCGCGTGCCTGGCTCGATCGTCAGCTGATAGAGCGACAAATGCGATGTCCCAAGCGCCAGGGCACGAGCAAGCTGCGCCTCCCACAATTCCCGCGTGTGATGTGGTAGGGCGTAGATCAGATCGAAGCTGACCCGTTCGAACTGCTTTTGCGCGGTCTCAAGCGCGGCCAGTGCCTCATTCGCGCCGTGCAACCGCCCGAGCCATTGTAAGGTTTCGTCTTCAAGCGATTGAACACCGAGAGAAACCCGGTTGATGCCTGCATCCGCGAGAGCGGCAAAATTGGCTGCTTCGACGGATGAGGGATTGGCCTCCAGCGTGATCTCGATACCGGTTTCAAAGCCCCAAAGGCGCTCAGCTTCGGCCAGCAGTGTAGCCACCAATTCAGGTGGCATCAGCGAAGGTGTGCCCCCGCCGAAGAAGATTGACGTGAGCGCTTCTCCGCCCGCCATTCCTGCCTCGTGGCGCATATCGGCAATCAGCGCGCGCTCCCACGTCCCAACGTCCACGCTGGCGCGGATATGCGAGTTAAAATCGCAATAGGGGCACTTCTTCGCGCAGAAGGGCCAGTGAATGTAGAGAGCGCGGGCCATGGGCCTTTCAGCCTTTGTTAAGGGCTCTGAGTCAAGGATTTGTAATGAGACTTGGCACGAAACTGCTTGCACTTGTCGCGGCGTCAGCCGGGGCGCTTGCCGCTGTGTCAGTGCCCGGCGCCGCTGCACAGCAGGGTTATGGCGACCGCCCCTCATCCTCCTCTCTCGCATCCGAAATACTTGACGCACACAATCGTGAGCGCGCGGAATTTGGCAGCCAGCCGCTAGCGTGGTCGCCCGAACTGGCCCGCGAAGCGCGGGGCTGGGCCAATATTCTCGCTCGCAGAGGGGTTATGCGCCACGCCTCCATTGAGGAGCGTAAAGGGCGCGGCGAGAACCTGTGGATGGGGACGGCGGGATATTACAGCCCGCGCGAGATGATCAGTTATTTTATCGCTGAAAAACAGCATTTCAGGCGTGGCGAGTTTCCGCATATCTCGCGCACTGGCCGGTGGCGGGACGTTGGTCATTACACTCAGATTGTTTGGGGCGACACGCGGCAGGTCGGCTGCGCCATAGCGCGCGGGAAGCGCGATGAATTCCTGGTGTGCCGATACTGGCCCGCAGGAAACACATATGGTCGCAAGGTGGGTTGAGCGGCGATGCCGCTTGCAGAAAGGTTTTTGGATGGGCCGCAAATACAACAATCGCTTGGTGCTCGCGCCGATCGCGCTGACGCTTGTCTTGGCTGGGTGCGGCGGGGATGATTCCTCGACCGGTAGCACGTCCGGTGGACCTATCGTAGTCGGCCCTACGCCAACCCCATCGCCGAGCCCTTCACCGACACCTGTGCCGACGCCTACACCATCTCCGTCGCCGACGGGTGGAACCACATCAACGCGCCAAGATGACATGCTGCGCGTTATGCTGCGCGAACACAATGAGGCACGCACCGAAGTGGGCGTGCCCAATATAGCACTGGATGATGATCTAAGCCGTCAAGCGCTTGAATATGCAGAAGACTTGGCCGCAACCGGGCGGTTCGAACATAGCCCAGGATCGTCACGACCGGGGCAGGGAGAGAACTTGTGGGCGGGCACCGCCGGTGCATTCACTTACGAAGTGATGGCCGATGGCTGGATCAGCGAGAAGCAATATTACGTGCACGATCGCTTTCCCTATGTCAGCAACACTGGGGACTGGACCGATGTGGGCCATTACACCCAGATTATCTGGCGTGACACGACGAGGCTCGGATGCGGTGTGGCAACCGGTAGCGGACGCGATTATCTGGTTTGCCGCTACGCACCGCCGGGCAATGTGAGCGGCCAATTCGCCTATTGATCAGGCGCTGAATTGATCCGCGACCAGTTGTGCAAATGCGTCTGCGCGGTGGCTTATGCTGTGCTTTTCTGATGGATCGATTTCGGCAAAAGTGTGCTCGCGACCTCTCGGCACGAATACCGGGTCATAGCCAAAGCCCATTTCGCCGCGTGGCGGCCAAGTGAGTGAGCCGGGGCATTTGCCCTCATAAACAGCGTATTCGCCATCGGGCCAAGCGACTGCCAGCACGCAGTGGAACGCGGCGCTGCGATCAACCTCAGGGCCGATTTGTGAGAGCATTCCCTCGACCTTGCCCATCGCCATATACCAATCGCGTCCGGGGTCGCCCTCAAACCATTGTCGCTCGGCCCAGTCGGCAGTGTAGACGCCCGGTCGACCGTCGAGCGCATCCACGCTCAGACCGCTGTCATCCGCCAGTGCCGCCAAACCCGATGCCTCAGCTGAAGCTCGTGCCTTGATGAGCGCGTTTTCAACAAAGGTTTTGCCCGTCTCTGGCGGTTCTGGCAGGCCGAGCGAGCCCGCCGAAATGCACTTAACGCCATAGGGATCGAGCAGCGCCGATATCTCTTTCAGCTTGCCCGCATTGTGCGTGGCAATGACAAGCGATCCAGAGCCGAGCTTGCGGGTCACTAGCCAGTCGCCTTCAATTGCTCGGCGAAGATCCCGGTGCAGCCGATATTGGCGAGCCGCAGCAGGCGCAACAGGCCTTCTTCATCGTAGGTCTCGCCTTCGGCTGTGGCTTGTACTTCAGCGATTTGGCCACCTGAGATCAGCACGAAATTCGCGTCTGCATCGGCGTCGCTATCCTCCGGATAGTCGAGGTCGAGCACCGGAGTGCCTTTATAGATCCCGCAGGAGATCGCCGCGACCTGAGCACTGATTGGATCGTCCTTGATAGCACCCGATGCGATCAGCGAGTTTACCGCCAGTCGCAAAGCCACCCACGCGCCGGAGATTGATGCTGTGCGGGTGCCGCCATCGGCCTGGATCACGTCGCAATCGAGCGTGATTTGGCGCTCACCGAGTTTTTTGAGGTCTACAACTGCGCGCAACGAACGCCCGATAAGGCGCTGAATTTCCTGCGTA
>JBCBDF010000143.1:0-6348 GCA_038529875.1 Pseudomonadota bacterium
GGCATCCAGCACCTCGAACAGGTCATCGCCCAGCATCGCGTGCGCGCAAAAGCTAGTCGCGCGCGGCGTGCCGCTGCTTTCCAGGCCTTCGCTGGCTATGAAGCGCTGCCGCTCTTTCTCGACCAGGCTGATCGCCGCAGACGGGGCGTTGCAAAGGCGCGCGGCAAAGCGGGCCAGACGCGCCAGCTCAGGGTCGCCCTCAAGCCCATCCACGTCAAAGCTCGCGAGCACACGTAAGCGATTGCTTTCGTCGCAATATTCCCGCGCGGGCGGCTGGTCCGATGGCCAGGGAGGCGAGTCTGTGAGTGTCGTCATACGATCCTTGTCGAGCGTCCATACATCAAACGCTGGCGACCACAAATTGAGGATCGACACGTCGGCTTTGTCCGATAGGCGGTTTGCGCTTCGCTCCCGCGCTGATAAGGCATCAAGCACAGATTATTTCACTCAAGGTAATGAAAAATGCGCGCGACCCCCGATTTCGACTTCCAGCTTGGTGAGAGCGCCGAGATGATCCGCGACAGTGTTTCGCGGTTCGCGGACGAGCAAATTGCGCCGCTTGCTGAGAAGGCTGACCGCGAAGACTGGTTCCCGCGTGAGCTGTGGCAGCCAATGGGCGAGCTGGGCCTGCACGGCATCACCGTGGAGGAGGAAGATGGCGGACTGGGTCTCGGCTATCTCGAGCACGTGATCGCGGTCGAAGAGGTCAGTCGGGCGTCTGCCAGTGTCGGTCTTTCCTATGGCGCGCACTCAAACCTGTGCCTCAACCAGATCCGTCGCTGGGGCAATGACGAGCAGAAGGCGAAATACCTGCCCAAGCTGATCAGCGGCGAGCACGTGGGGTCGCTTGCCATGTCCGAGGCAAGCGCAGGCTCCGATGTCGTCTCAATGAAGCTGAAGGCGGAAGCTGTGCAGGGTGGATATGTGCTCAACGGCACCAAGTTCTGGATCACCAACGCTCCGGAGGCTGACACGCTGGTCGTCTATGCCAAAACCGATGGCAGCGCCGGTTCGCGCGGGATCACAGCCTTCTTGATCGAAAAGGACATGCCGGGTTTCTCCATCGGGCAGAAGATCGACAAGGTCGGCATGCGCGGCTCGCCCACATCAGAGCTGGTATTCGATGATTGCGAAGTGCCCGAAGAAAACGTGATGGGTCCGCTCAATGGCGGCGTCGGCGTGTTGATGAGCGGGCTGGATTACGAGCGCGTGGTGCTGGCCGGATTGCAGTTGGGCATAATGCAGGCGTGCCTCGATTGCGTGATCCCCTATTTGCGCGAGCGCAAGCAATTCGGCAAACCCATCGGCAGCTTTCAGCTGATGCAGGCCAAGGTCGCGGATATGTATGTCGCGCTGCAATCCGCGCGCGCTTATACCTATGCCGTGGCGAAGGCGTGCGACAGCGATCAGACCACGCGGTTTGATGCGGCGGGCGTGATCCTGCTCGCGAGTGAAAACGCGTTCCGCGTGGCGGCAGAGAGCGTGCAGGCGCTGGGCGGCGCAGGCTACACCAAGGACTGGCCGGTGGAGCGGTATATGCGCGACGCGAAGCTGCTCGATATTGGTGCTGGCACAAATGAAATCCGCCGGATGCTAATCGGCCGCGAGCTGATTGGAGCTGCGGGGTGATCGGCACGTCGATCTGGCTGTGGTTGTCTGGCGCAGTGATGGTGGTGATTGCGATCCTCCATTCGACCGGCGGTGCTAGTTCAGTGCTCGGTCCAATTCTTGCTAGCGGCAACCCGCATCCCGATATGGAAATCGCGCCCACGCTGCTCCGTTATCTGTGGCATTCTCTATCGGCGTTCATGATTTTGAGCGCGGCAGTCATTGTCTGGCCAGGGACCCCGCGCATGCTGGTGCTTACGATTGGGGTGTTCTGGATAGGTCTCGGCGTCGCCGATATTGTTACGTCGAAATTCGCACATCCTGGCTGGGTTCCAATGGGAATTGCCGGTGTGCTGGCAATCATTGGGGCATATCGATGACCGCACCCGTTCTCACATCAGCGCTCGACCGCGAAGCGCCCGATGCCAAGGCTCGTTTTGAGCACAACAAGGCGCTTGCCGACGATCTGCGTTCTACTGTCGCTGAGGCGGCACTGGGCGGGCCAGAACGCAGCCGAGAGCGGCATGTTTCGCGCGGGAAACTGCTGCCGCGTGAGCGGGTTGAACGGTTGCTCGATCCGGGGTCGCCCTTCCTCGAAGTCGGCCAGCTTGCAGCCAACGGCCTGTACGATGGCGACATCAACGGCGCTTCGCTGATCTGCGGGATCGGACGGGTTTCGGGCCGTCAGGTGATGATTGTGTGCAACGATGCCACCGTGAAGGGCGGCACGTACTATCCGCTGACGGTGAAGAAGCACCTGCGCGCGCAGGAAATTGCGCAGGAAAACCGCCTGCCATGCATCTATCTGGTCGATAGCGGCGGGGCGAACCTGCCGCATCAGGCCGAGGTCTTCCCGGACCGCGATCACTTTGGCCGCATCTTCTTCAACCAGGCGAATATGAGCGCGCTTGGCATACCGCAGATCGCCTGCGTCATGGGCAGCTGCACCGCGGGCGGCGCCTATGTGCCTGCCATGTCGGACGAGACCGTGATCGTGCGGAACCAAGGCACGATCTTCCTCGCCGGGCCTCCATTGGTGAAGGCCGCGACGGGTGAGGAAATCACCGCCGAAGACTTGGGCGGCGGCGATCTGCACGCCAGGAAATCCGGCGTGGTCGATCACTTGGCCGAGAATGACGAGCACGCGCTCACCATCGTGCGCGATATCGTCTCGCACTGCGCCCCCGCGCAGGCGGGGGCCTCCCTCGGCCTGCACGAGATCCCCGCCTCCGCGGGGATTCACTCCGGGATCAAAGACCCGCGCCCGCCGAAATTCGATCCAGACGATCTTTACGCCATCGTGCCGGACGATGTCCGCGCGCCTTACGATGTCAAAGAAGTGATCGCGCGGCTCACTGACGGCAGCGAGTTCCACGAGTTCAAGGCGCAATATGGCTCCACGCTCGTGTGCGGTTTTGCGCATATCTGGGGCATGCCCGTTGCGATCCTCGCCAATAATGGCGTGCTGTTCTCTGAAAGCGCGCAAAAGGGCGCACACTTCATTGAGCTCGCGCAGCAACGCCGCATCCCGCTGCTGTTCCTGCAGAATATCTCCGGCTTTATGGTCGGCGGGAAGTACGAGGCGGAAGGAATTGCGAAGCATGGTGCAAAACTCGTCACTGCCGTTGCCACTGCCACCGTTCCCAAGATCACCGTGGTGATCGGCGGCAGTTTTGGGGCGGGCAATTATGGCATGTGCGGGCGGGCGTACTCGCCGCGCTTCCTGTTCACCTGGCCCAATGCGCGGATCAGCGTGATGGGTGGGGAGCAAGCCGCCAGCGTTCTCGCGACTGTCCACCGCGATGCGGACAAATGGGACGAACGCGAGGCCGAGGCGTTCAAGGCCCCGATCCGCCAGAAATATGAAGACGAGGGTAACCCCTATTATGCCACCGCGCGGCTTTGGGATGATGGGGTGATCGACCCTGTTCAGACCCGCGATGTGCTGGGCCTGGCCTTCGCCGCAACTTTGGAAGCTCCGATCCCTGAGCGCCCAAGCTTCGGCGTATTCAGGATGTGATGGTGGAGAGAAGAGCCACAATTACGAACGAGGAACGCGAGCTTGTTCAAGCGCTGGCATGGATGTGCTCGCAGTATCTCACTGTTGACGGTTCCAACATGGAGTACTTGGATAGTCATGCCATGTCCGCCGGAGAGGGAGCGCTTAAAATCCTCTCGTCCTACGGTTTGGTCGATGCCGACGACAGTCTTCGTTCGGGGACCTGGACTGAAGCGGGTGCAAAGTTGCTCCACGGGAAACCCTAAAACCTTTTACTCAATCGTCACCCTGAACTTGTTTCAGGGTCCATCCCCAGCGCTCTCATTGGCTATGGAATTGGCGATGGATGCTGAACCGAGTTCAGCATGACGAGTGAAAGAGCGACCGGCAAAGCTGAAACCCACAGGCTTTCCCTTGCGTAACTCCCCACAATAAGGGCACAACGCGTGTCGGGGAGAGAGATTTGACCGAAAAAACCATTCCGAGCAAAGATGTGCGCAGGCCCACCATCCTCTCGCGGATCGTGCGCCGCATCATCATCTGGATTTACGCTTGGAAAGGCTGGAAGATCGAAGGAAGCCTGCCCACAAACCTCAAGAAATATGTGATTGCCGGTGCTCCGCACACCTCCAATTGGGATTTCGTGTTCTTTGCCGGCGCAACGCACGTGGAAAAGGTGAAGTCCAACTTCATGGGCAAGCACACGCTGTTTCAGGGGTTCATGCGCAATTTCATGCTCGATATGGGCGGTATTCCGGTTGACCGGACCAAGAAAACCAACGCTGTCGATCAGGTGGCAGAGGAGTTTGGCCGACGCGATGAGCTGGCGCTGGTGATGGCGGCCGAGGGTACACGCTCGTCCGATGGCAAGTGGAAATCCGGCTTTTATCACATTGCTCAGGCCGCTGGCGTGCCGATCGTGCCCGCCTTCGCGGACAATGATCGGATGGTGATCGGCTTTGGCCCGCCGATGATGCCGAGCGGCAATTATGGCGAGGATCTGATGAAGATCGCACAATGGCTGTTGTCGAAAATCCCAGATTATCCGCGCTACAAGGTGCTGGAGGCGCAGGCGCAGGCGATAATCGATGGCAGGAACGATATCTGAGTTTCGCGCCCGCCCGCGCAAAATTCGCCGATCACGTCTTTAAGCTTGGCCGCCTTGCCCCTAAATAGACGCGGAGCAAGGAAGGGCGAGCGCAGTCATGCCATTGACCAACGAGGCCAAGGATCAGGAGCGAGCGCGGATCGCGCAAATGGTGCTCGATCTGGTCAAAGAGCGCGGAACCGAGATTACTTACACGACCGCTTTGACCGAAAGCGGGCTGTCGCGCGGGCGGTTCGAGCAGCTGTTCGAGGATTATGACGACCTGTTCGACGCGGTGGCCAAGGTCTGGTTGCAACCGCAATTGGCGGTGATCGAAGAGGTGCTGGCCTCCGATCTGCCGCCGAACCGGAAGATATATGAATTCTACCGGCGGCGGTTCGTTATCTCGCGCGATCGCTTTCGTGCCGATCCCGAATATTTCACCATCATCTGTGAAATGGGCGCGGCCAATTTCGAGCGCGTGCGCAGCTATGTCGACTTGGCGGATCACTATCTGTGCGAGCTGATCGTTCACGCCCAGGCGGAGGGTTTCTTTGCTGGGCTTGAGATCGACGAAACGCTCTCGCTGATCAATCAGATGGTCTCGAATTATGCGATTCCCGATGCGCTGCTTCACCTTGGTGACAAGCTGACCGAGGACAAGCTGGCGCGGATTATCGACACGCTCTTCATAGGTTTGTCGGGCGAAGCGGGTGAGGCGGCCAAAGGCGTGAACACGATCAGGATCGCGGCAAGCTAACCACGGGGCGGCGGTCGTTCGCCGTCAATCAATCCCTCCGGTCGCGGAATTGCAGCACATTATCGGGCTTACGCAGATTGGAATTTCGGGGCGGCCGCGGCGGTCTGCGCTGGTCGCGTAAGGCATACTTAAGGCTCGCCCCGATCATCACGGCCGACACGATAATAATCGCCGCCGCCCAGAACCAATGCGGCAGGAACAGCGCCTCTTCAATCGCGCCAGTATCCGACAGCATCGAAGTGCCGCCAATCGTCGCGCGCTCGGTGAACAGGTAGTTGAAATCACGCATCATGCTCATCGCGGCCAAGACTCCGAGGAATTGCAGCGCGAAACGCGCAAGGCCATCGGATGCGCGCCAGGCGACCAAGCCGATCAACGCCCCCACCAGCGGCAGCATGGCGAGGCCCACGCCCGAGCGCACGTAGAACAGGGTGGAGCCTGCAATAATGGCGGCGAGCGTGAACAGTGCTGGGCGCCAATACTTTTGATTTGAGCTGGCCAGGATGAGCACAGAACCTACGACACTGGGGGCCAGCGGCCCGCCCGCAGCAATGGCTGCGCGAGTTACCGCCCCGGCATCGCCATCCAGCGTGCTTTCCGCAACGCCAGAACCATCGGCAAAGATCAGCAGCCGCTCAAAATCCTGGCCCATCAGGATAGCGGTCATGCCGTGGCCCATTTCATGAAACCACGTGGTGAGGATCGAAAACGGGTAGATCAGGTAATTGCCAAAGGGCAGCGCGGGCAGGAACAGAATCACCACGACCGCCAGCACCAATCGCCCGACCTGCTCAGCCTGGCTGCCGGGTTCGACCATGGACATCATGGCTGCGTGGTTTCCTGCGCGTCTCTCACGCACATCACATGGGCAATGCGCACGGCGGTTTCAATGTG
>JBCBDF010000144.1:0-6332 GCA_038529875.1 Pseudomonadota bacterium
CCCGAATAACCGGCAAGGCGTACGGTCGATGTCGAGGCGTTCTGCTCGTGATCTGCATGCAGGATGAAGATGCGATCCATCGCCTTCTCAATCGCCGGGTGCACTTCGTATTCCTCGGCAGGAACGCCGAAAGTCATGCGCAGGAAGTTGCCCGTGTAGCTGAGGTCATTCTTCGGCTGCATGAAAGGCTGGCCCACAGCGTACTTATACGCCATCGCCGCAATTGTCGGCATCTTTGCAATCAGGCGGTGCGAGCTGATCTTGCGGTGCTCTGGATCGGAAATATCGGTGCTGTCGTGGTAGAACGCTGACAGAGCGCCAACCACACCGCACATGATCGCCATCGGGTGCGCATCCCGGCGGAAACCCTGGACAAACTGACGCAGCTGATCGTGCAGCATTGTGTGCCGCGTGATCGTGTAGGTGAAGTCGTCCAGCTCATCGCCACTTGGCAACTCGCCATTGAGCAGCAGGTAAGACACTTCCATAAAGCTCGAATGCTCAGCCAGCTGACCAATCGGATAACCACGGTGCAGCAGCACACCTTCATTGCCATCGATATAGGTCAGCGCACTTTCACAGCTCGCGGTCGATTTGTAACCGGGGTCAAAGGTGAATGCGCCGGTCTGGCCATAAAGCTTGCGGATATCGACCACATCCGGGCCGGTGCTGCCTTCGAGCACCGGAAATTCATAGCTTTCACCACCCAATTCGAGCTTTGCGTGCTTGTCTGCCAAAACCTGTCTCCTCAATTCCTACCTGCGAGCGATGCCTGTGTTCAGGCTCAGCTCGTTTGCGCGCTCAAACGCGCCAAAGCTTCTTCCCGTCCCAAAAGGACCAGAACATCGAAAATACCGGGCGAGGTTGTCGTCCCGGTGAGCGCTGCGCGCATTGGCTGCGCGAGCTTGCCAAGGCCCAACTCGTGCGCCTCGGCGGTTGCTTTCGTAGTGACTTCGAGGGCCTCACTTGTCCAGTGATTTTCCTGTGTGAGGGCTTGCACCACCAGCGCCAGGCGCGCGCGACCATCTTCGTCAAGCAGCTTGGCGGCCTTTTCCGTCATCTCCAGCGGGCGCTGCTTGAACAGAAATGCAGCACCTTCAGCCAGTTCGTGCAGGTTCTTTGCGCGCGTTTTAAGCACTGGCATTGCCTTGGTGAGCAGCCCAATGTCTGCACCGCCATTGATCAGCGGCAATACGAGCTTTGCCAGTTCGCTGTCATCCGCCTCGCGGATGTAGTGCCCGTTGAGGTTTTCCAGTTTCTTGAGGTCAAACCGCGAAGGGCTCTTGCCGACCCCGCCGAGGTCAAACAGCTCAATGGCCTCTTCGCGGGTGATCTCTTCGCGATCGCCATGCCCCCAACCAAGCCGCAGCAGGTAGTTGAACAGCGCGTCGGAGAGAATTCCCATCTCATCGCGATAGGCGTCCACCCCCAGTGAGCCGTGACGCTTCGACAGCTTTGCTCCGTCAGCACCATGGATCAGCGGGATATGCGCATAGCTCGGCTCAAGCCATCCGCCCTCAATTCCGTCCATAGCATGGTAAATCGGCAGCTGGCGAAAGGCGTTGTTGAGGTGGTCATCGCCGCGAATAACGTGCGTGACGCCCATATCGTGATCGTCGACCACGGCCGCGAGCATATAGGTCGGCGTGCCGTCTGCCCGTAGGATAACATAGTCATCCAGCTCTTCGTTGCGCACCGTTACCTGGCCTTGCACCTCGTCTGCGATCGTCGCCTCACCCTCTGTCGGGGTCTTGAGACGCACCACGAACGGAGCGCCGAGCGGGGCCTCCGATGAATCACGATGGCGCCAGCGCCCATCATAGCGCATCGGCTGCTTGGCTTCGCGCTGGGCCGCGCGCATTTCTTCCAGCTCTTCCGGCGTCGCAAAGCACTTGTAGGCATGGCCGTGCTCCAACAGCTTTTCTGCGACTTCAACGTGGCGGGATCCGCGCTCGGACTGGAACACCGTGTCATCATCATAGTCGAGACCGAGCCAGCTCAGGCCATCCAGTATCGCGTGGATCGCCTCTTGAGTGGAACGCTTGCGATCCGTGTCCTCGATTCGCAGCAGCGCCTTGCCGCCGTGATGACGCGAATAAAGCCAATTAAACAAGGCCGTACGTGCGCCGCCAATGTGCAAAAAACCTGTGGGCGAGGGCGCAAACCGGGTAACGACCGCATTCGGTGCGCTTTCGCTTGCCATAGCCAGTGAATTCCTTTTGATGTCGGCAATGGTAATGCGCGACGCGCCAACCGTGCCGATTGGCGGCGGGACTGACAGCAGCTCCGACACCAATGATGTTGCAGTGCAGCGCACTTGGCGCAAGGCCCCGGTTTTGTCCAGTATCGGGCCGCGCATAGCCGCGATTTTAGAACAATTTCTGGCCGGTGCTGGGTTTGATCGCGCGCCATGGATCGCTGTGCTGTTTGCCGGCGGTATCCTTAGCTGGTTCGCGCTTAACGCTCCGTGGCAATGGGCGAGCGCGATTGCAGGAGGGTTGTTGCTCGCAATTGCCGCTGGGGCGATCTGGCGCGGCATGGATGAACGGGTATTGTTGCGCCAAGCGGCAATTACCGTCGGCCTGGTGTTCGCAGCGGGCATCGCCACGGTGTGGTTTCGCTCCGAACTGATTGGGGCAGAGCCGATTGCCCGCCCAACCGTGGAGCGAGTGCAGGGCTATGTGCTGGAACGCGAGGACCAGCCAGCCCGCGACAGGATCAGACTCGTACTCGCCATACGCGATGCGGAGACGGGCGAGGGGCGCAAGATCCGTGTCAATGTGCCGTCTGAGAAAGCCAGCGCTGAATTGGCGGAGGGCGCGGTGATCAAACTGCGCGCCCGCCTGATGCCGCCGGCCTCGCCGAGGTTGCCCGGCTCGTATGATTTTGCCCGGGCGGCCTGGTTTCAGGGGTTGGCCGCAACAGGTAGCGTGATCGGCGATATTGAAGTGGTTGAGGCAGCTGAGGGCGGCGGGACGATCCCACAGATCCAGCGCGTGCTTTCCAGCCACGTGCGCGAGCGTGTGGATGGCTCAGCCGGAACCATCGCCGCAGCGTTTGCCAGTGGAGATCGCGGCGGAATTGCCGAGGCGGACGAGATCGCCATGCGTGATGCGGGCCTCACGCACTTGCTCTCAATCAGCGGCCTACATGTCAGTGCCGTGATAGCAGCCGCGTATCTCGTGGCTTTGAAGCTGTTGGCGTTGTTCCCCGCCATTGCCTTGCGCGTGAGGTTGCCGATCGCTGCGGCAGCTGTCGGGGCGCTGGCGGGCATTGGGTATACGTTACTTACCGGAGCAGAAGTACCGACCGTGCGCAGTTGCGTGGCGGCCATGCTGGTGCTGATCGCGCTCGCTATGGGACGCGATGCCTTGTCGCTACGAATGGTGGCTATGGCGGCGATGTTCGTGATGCTGCTTTGGCCGGAATCTGTCGTCGGGCCGAGCTTCCAGATGAGCTTTTGTGCAGTCATCGCGATTGTCGCGCTGCACACGTCGAAGCCGGTGAAATCCTTCCTTGCTCCGCGTGAGGAGAGCTGGTTGAGGCATAGCGGCAGACGGGTGGTCATGTTGTTCATCACCGGCCTGGTGATCGAAATAGCTCTGATGCCGATCGTGCTGTTCCATTTTCACAGGGCCGGGCTCTACGG
Organism: Pseudomonadota bacterium; assembly: GCA_038529875.1. GTDB lineage: Bacteria > Pseudomonadota > Alphaproteobacteria > Sphingomonadales > Sphingomonadaceae > Erythrobacter. The sequence goes on from JBCBDF010000144.1 coordinate 3,650, forward strand.
CGCATTCGCTAACGTAATCGCGATCCCGCTGGTCACGTTCATTTCGATGCCGCTGATCGCATTTGCGCTCGTCTTGGATTTGCTCGGTTTGGGAGCGCCCATTTGGTGGCTGGTCGAACGCTCGCTCGATCTGCTGCTAACCATCGCGCACTGGACCTCGGCTCAGCCGGGCTCTGTGAAGCTGATGCCGCAAATGAGTCGTTTGACCATCGCTCTGTTTGTCCTGGGGGCATTGTGGTTAGCCTTGTGGAATGGCCGGGCGCGATTGCTTGGTTTCGTTCCGGCATTCATTGCAACAGTCTCGCTGATCGCGACGCCAATTCCCGATGTCCTGATTGGCCGCGATGGCCGCCATGTCGGGGTCACAATCGAGGATGACCGCCTGTTATCGCTGCGCAATTCGCGATCATCCTATGCCCGCGATAACTTGCTTGAGCTTGCGAGCGTTTCGAGCGAACCAATCCCGATGGCTGATTGGCCCGGAGCGCGGTGTTCCACCGAATTCTGTTTGCTCGTCATCAATCGGGGAGGGCGCAATTGGACCCTGATGATGGCGCGCAACCGGGAGTTGATCGAAGAGCGCGCTCTCGCAGCAGCCTGCGAACGTGCGGATATCGTGGTTGCCGACCGCTATCTGCCGCAATCCTGCAAACCACGCTGGCTCAAGGCAGACCGGGGATTCCTGACCGAACATGGTGGCCTTGCGCTTAATCTCACCGACGAACGGATCGTATCGGTCGCTGCCACGCAGGGGCAGCATGGCTGGTGGCGCGGAGCTGCCGACAACTAAGCAACGGCCAGCCCCGCGCTCCCTATCCTCTGATCAGTGATACCGCCGCAGCAAACCTGCAAGCTTACCCTGAACCTGGACTTCGCCTGGTTGATAGACCTGCGCATCGTAGGAAGCATTAGCCGGATCGAGCCGGACCATGCCGTTATCCTTGTGCAGGTACTTGAGCGTTGCCTCTTCGCCGCGCACCAGTGCGACCACGATTTCGCCATCGCGTGCCGCTTCGGTGCGTTTTACCAGGGCAAAGTCTCCGTCGAAAATGCCCGCTTCGATCATCGAATCGCCGGACACTTCGAGCGCATAATGCTCACCCGGGCCAAGCAGGGCTGCGGGCACCGGCAGACTGTTCTGCCCCTCCAGAGCCTCAATCGGTGCACCAGCGGCAATCCGCCCATGCAGCGGGATTTCGATCACGTCATTGGCGGGCTCAGGCGCAGTATCATTTGCGCTCGGCTTTGCAGTTGCCCGAGCCACAACATCAGGCGTCACTGCAGCAGATGCCCGAGGCGCAGGGGTCGCGTCCTCAGGCTGCTTGATCACTTCGAGCGCGCGCGCGCGGTTGGGCAGGCGGCGGATAAAGCCGCGCTCTTCCAGCGCAGAAATCAGCCGGTGCACGCCCGACTTGCTCTTGAGATCAAGCGCTTCCTTCATTTCTTCAAAAGAGGGCGAAATACCCGTCTCTTCAAGCCGCTCCTGAATGAAGCGGATCAGTTCGTGCTGCTTTGCGGTCAGCATGCGAAAACTCCCTTGCTCGCGCACCCACTTGAGCACGCCGATGCATTTGCATTGCGCGGCGCAAGAGGCACCGGCGAAGGTGCTTTGCAGCCACTTATCCGTGCACCGATAAGGTGAACGAATGTGGAACAAGTAAGGAACTTGATTCGCTGAGTCAAGCGCTCAACTCAAGCAATACCGCCATTCTCGAGGGTTAAAATCGGAATACGCGAGCCCGCTGGCGCGGCGTCCGATCCTTCGTACCGCACAATCAGGCAATTCGAAGCCGCCAGTGCGGCCAGCGCGCTCGAGTCCTGATTGTCGGAGCGCCGTACGGTCTTGCCATCGTGGACCCCGCGCAGGAACTCGCGCCGATCCCCCGTGGAGGGCAGGTCTTCGCCCAACGTCATCTCGAATGCTTGGGGCAATGCTTCACGCGCGCCCATCGCCGCGCGCACCAAAGGTAGGGCAAACAGGCAGCAGGTGACGTAGCTGGAGACGGGATTGCCCGGAAGCCCGAGCACCACTTGCTTGCCCCTGGTCGCCACCATCAGCGGCTTGCCCGGTTTGATCGCCACCTTCCAGAAGGCGATGTTTGCTCCCCAGTCCTTGAGCGCCTGTTGCACCAGGTCGTGGTCGCCGACCGATGCACCGCCCGAAGTGATCAGGATGTCCGCGCTCTCTGCCTTGGCCAGAGCCGCCGCTAATGCCCCGTGATCATCTGGCGCCGGGCCAACGCGATCCACGACGCATCCCAGGGGCGCTAGCATAGCGGCGATCATCGCTCCATTGCTCGCCGGTATCTGGTGAGGGCCGCACCGCGCCGGATCACGCGCCAACTCGTCTCCGCTATCGAGCACAGCAATGCGCGGAGCTTTGCGCACGTTCAGCGACCCATGTCCTGCCGAGATCGCAAGCGCGATTTGAGCAGGCCCAATGGGAGTACCGGCGTGAAGCACACAATCGCCGTCAGTGAAGTCGAAGCCGCGTCTGCGCACATGCTTGCCAGCGGACGGAACCTCGGTGGCTGTGACTTGCGCACCAGACACGTCAGCATTTTCCTGGATCAGGACACTCTCAGCACCATCGGGCATATGCGCGCCGGTCGAGATGCGGGTGCATTGGCCCAATGCCAATTCGCCATCGAACGGCAGGCCAGCACGGCTTTCGCCGACCAGC
>JBCBDF010000145.1:0-6303 GCA_038529875.1 Pseudomonadota bacterium
CGCTCGGCACGATGTATCTCGGCAATATTCCTATGCACCGAATCTCGCTCGGCGCGCTGATCATCGCGCTGGGCATGCTGGTCGATAATGCGATTGTGGTGACCGATGGGATATTGGTCGGCTGCCAGCGCGGTCGCAAGATCATCGAGATCGCCAGCGACACGGTCAAACGCTCGGTCTGGCCGCTGCTCGGAGGGACGCTGGTCGGCATCCTCGCCTTTGCGCCGATTGGCCTTGCACCGGGCGATACCGCCGAATTCACCGGCGACCTGTTCTGGGTGATACTTATCTCGCTGCTCTACAGCTGGGTGTTCGCGATCACCCTGACGCCGTTCCTCTGTTCGATCCTGTTCAAAAAGGTTGAGAACCAATGCTTTGAGGGCGGCGGCGGCACACCAATGGAGGCAAAACCCGAAGGCGCGGCGATGCGCAAGTTCAAGGGCGTGGTGGGCAAGCTGATCGGGATGAAGATACCGACGATTGGCGGCGCGGTCGCGCTGTTTGCTGCTTCGGTCGCAGGTTTCAGCTTGGTCACACCGGGTTTTTTCCCGGCTTCGACCACGCCGCAGATGGTCGTCGATTACTGGCTGCCAGAGGGCACTGACATTGAGATGACCGATGCCGACATGCGCAAGCTAGAAGACTATGTCGCGGGTCTCGAAGGGGTTGAGCATGTGCACACGCTCGTCGGGCGCGGCACCCTGCGCTATATGCTGGTTTACCAGTTCGAAAGCTCGAATACAGCCTATGGCCAGATGCTTGTAAAGCTGGATGACTACACTCGGCTCGACGCGCTGATCCCGCAGGTGCAGCAATATATCGACGACAATCTCACGCAGGCGCAGGGCAAGGTGTGGCGCTTTGTGCTGGGCCCGGGCGGCGGGTCGAAGATTGAGGCGACCTTCACCGGGCCCGATCCTGGGGTGCTGCGTGAGCTGGCGGCGCAAGCGCAGGAGATCTACCAGGAGGATGGCGAGGCTATCGCGATAAAAGACAATTGGCGCCAACAGGTGCCTGCGATCGAGCCGGTCTATTCCGAAGTCAAAGGTCGCCGCGCAGGCGTCAGTCGCTCTGATGTCGGTGAGGCTCTGGCGCGCAATTATTCTGGCCAGCGGGTTGGGGTCTATCGCGAGAACGACGATCTGATCCCGATCATGTCGCGTGCGCCTGCAAATGAGCGGCTGAACGTATCGGATATCGGCACAATCCAGGTGCTCGGACCAACCGGGGCGGCCGTCCCGATCCAGCAGGTGACCGACGGGATCAAGACCGTATGGCGCGATAGCCGCCTTCGCCGGACGGACAATCTCTGGTCGATCAAGGCGCAGGCTGATCCCGCTCCCGGCGTGATTGCGGGCGATTTGCAGGCCCGGGTCCAGCCGCTGGTCGAGGCGATACCATTGCCACCCGGTTATGGCCTTGAATGGGACGGAGAGTCGGGCAACTCATCCGAGGCAAACGCTCAGCTTGCCAGCGCCATCCCGTTTGGCTTCGGAGCAATGATCCTCGTGGTGATCTTCCTGTTCAATGCCTTGCGACAGCCGCTGGTGATCTGGTCTGTCGTGCCGCTTTCCCTGGTCGGCGTCGTGTTCGGGCTTGTGGTTATGGGCGTCCCATTCGAATTCATGGCGATCCTCGGCGTGCTGTCGCTGGCGGGGCTGCTGATCAAGAATGCGATTGTGCTGGTCGATCAGATCGATCTTGAAATCAGTGAAGGCAAGCCGCGTTTTGACGCACTGGTCGATAGCGCAGCCAGCCGTGTGCGCCCGGTACTGTTGGGATCAGGGACTACAGTGCTCGGCGTGATCCCGCTGTTTTTCGATGCCTTCTTCAAATCGATGGCAGTCGTGTTGGTGTTCGGCCTTAGCTTTGCGACCGCGCTGACATTGGTGGTCATACCGGTGGTTTATGCTGCGGTGTTCAGGATCAAGACCGACGAGACGGCAAAGGATGCTGGCAATTCCGAACCCTCTGATGAAGCGGAGGGACTCCCGGCATGAAACTGCGCGCTTTCATCTCGCTCGCCTTGGTTGCTCCGATGCTTGGCAGCTGCGCGACGCTCAGCACCGATGCCGATGTGGCCGAAGCCACGGCCGCCAGCCTGCCTCCCTTGCCGGATCAGTGGCAGGTTGAGGGCGCATCTCCCGGAGAAGTCCGCGTCGGCTGGATCGATGCGATCGGCGATCCAATCCTGAGCGAGCTTGTGCTTGAGGCTCAGGCCAACAATCCCGACATCCGCGCAGCAGCCGCCAGTCTTGATGCAGCGCGCGCCCTGGTGATCCAAGCCCGATCAGCGCTGTTCCCGCAAGTGAACGGTGTGCTAAATGTCGATCAGACGGACACGCCCAATCCGTTTGCAATCACTGATCCGGTCTACACTGCGACCGCCCAAGCGCGGTGGGAGGTCGATCTGTGGGGACGAGTGCGCGCAGGAAGAAATGCCGCCTATGCCAGCGCGCAGGCTGTCGAAGCAGACCTGAGATTCGCGCAATATGCGCTCGCGCAGGGCGTAGCCTCGGCCTATTTCGCCAGCGTCGAAGCGCAAGAGCAGGTTGGGGTAGCGAGGCGCACAGTCGACGCGCTGGCCGAAATCGATCGCATTGTCCGCGTGCGATATCGCGAGGGGTTTGCCTCGCGCCAGGATACCGCAACTGCGGCAAGCGATCTCGAAACTGCTCGCGACAGCCTAGAGCAGGCGCAGGTCGGCACCCGCATAGCCCGGCGCGCGCTTGAAGTTCTGTTGGGCCGCTATCCAGCTGACCGCGTCGCCCTGACTGACGAGCTGCCCGAAACGCCGGCTGCTCCTCCAGCGGGTCTGCCGTCCGAATTGCTTGAACGTCGTCCCGATGTGATCGCCGCAGAGCGCCGGGTCGCGGCGGCCTTCGCCAATCTCGATCAGGCCAAGGCGGCGCAATTGCCGCAAGTTTCGCTGACCGCGAGCGGGGGCGGGACATCGACCGACCTGTTCGACATTCTCAATGGACCGAACCTGTTGTGGTCGGTGGTTGGCAACGTGCTCCAGCCGATCTTCGATGCGGGTTTACGCGGTGCGCAGGAGGACGAGGCTGACGCCGAGCGGCGCGCGGCTGTGGCGCTTTACGCTGGAACCGCGCTGGCCGCGTTGCGCGACGTTGAGGACAATCTCGATCAGGTGCAGGTGCTAGCCCGTCGGGAATTGATCCTTGAAAATGCGGCAGAGGCATCGAGCACGTCCTATGCGTTGGCGCAGCTGCAATATGCCGAGGGCGAGATCGACCTGATCGATGTTCTCAACATCCAACAGCGCCTGTTCGCTGCCGAGCGCAATCTCGTGGCGATCCGCCGTGCGCGGATTGAGCAATGGGTGACGTTGAACCTCGCGCTAGGCGGATCTTGGGACTGACAACAATTTGAAGCTGGGTCGGGCTGACTCAAGACCCTAATACCGAGCGCGGGATGTCCGCTTCTGAGAGGAAGCGCCAAACGAGCGAACGTCTGATGTTGGGGCGCAATTCCGACGTGGGCCAGAAAATGGCCGATCGACGTAGTTGAAACGCCGATCAGCATAGGTGACTACTCGCCATCCAGCGGCCAGTCATCATAGTTATCTGGCAAGTGGCTTAGATCTTCGGGTAGGCTCATCAGGCCCTTCCTCTCGTGCTCGGTCAACATATCCATGCCGATGCTTTTCTGCAGCTGGCGGTCCCATTCCGGAATCGCCGAAATCCTGACCAGCATCACTTCGACCTTCCCGCCGTCAAAAATCTCGAACGTTCGGGTCTTCGCGAGTTCGGCATACTTGGCAAAATCCGCAGCGACCTGGTCGATCGAGACCCGGAAACATGCATGTGGCTTCATGGAATTAGAACCTTTCGATTGCTTGCAACAATCCTGCCGACCGCGGAGCCGAGTGGGCGATGCAATCGGGCAGGCAAAAGGATCGTGGGGTGTTTGATACCTGATCCAGCGCGAAAAGAAAGCCCACTCGCAACTTACAGCAGCAGAGCGTTCAACTAGCAGTCGAGCTGGCGCATGAGGTAGCCAGCCCCGGCAGGGGTCGCGTTGACAGCTATCGCAAGCTTGTTGCGGGTGAGCGACGGCAGAGCGATCCGGAGCTCCGCCGCATCCGTCAAACGGCTCCGCGACGTGCGGCGATATCGCACATGAAGCTGCGCCACTTCACGCTCCATCCGCTCTAGCAGGCGAGCCGCTTGCGGAGCTTGGCTGGATAGGCACTCGGCTAGCAGGTCGTGCCATTCCGCGACCGACGAGCACAGGAACTTATGCCGCGGGACGAGCGAGGGAAGCAGATTCGCGCTCAGTCCCGAACGTTGCAGCAGCACTGGTATCAGCGCCAGCAACAGCCAGGCGCGGGGATGGTCACGGTCGAACGTGATGGCGCGGCCATCAGGTAGCGTAGCAACCAGGTCAGAATGATCCGCCGCGCGCGTGACCAATCGCGCCATCTGCGTCAATCGTTCAGCAATTGAGCCGAGCGTCGGGTCGAACCCCGGCTCCTCCGCGACCTTGCCCAACGCCCGCCAGAGCGGCCCATAGTGGACCAGATCGCCACCAGACCACGTCGATGCCTCGGTTTCGCTGTCTAACAGCCCTCGGAGCAAGCGGCGGACCTGACGGTCTCGACCTTCGGTTGCAGGGTTGAGGCTCGCGAGGAAAAAATGGACGATCGCCGCTACACCTAGCGGATCGTTTAGCCCTTCACTCGCCCGCGGCGGCGAGCCCGAACCCGCGACCCAAGATTCGATAGCGTTCGCGTCTGTCGGAACCCCCGCATTACACGCCGCAATCGCTGCACCTTCAAAGCGTGCACGGATGCTCCAGGCGGTGCGTGCCGGACTATGAGTCAGGCGTCCGTCAAGCCGTCCGAGGGCAAGAAGAGGGTTTTGGTGTTCCATATAAGCGTCGTCGAATATCCAACGATTCTAGGCGCATATGGATTCCGCAGGAAAGCAAAAAATGGGTTTGCTTTTGTCTGCTCGTATGATTGGCTTAGATACATGTGATAAAGAATACTTATCACATGTTGTACAAACACCCAGTTTGGCTAGTCTGGCGCTCGAAATGACTGGCACCCCACCCCCTTCCGCGTCCCGCAATACTGCCATCGCGGAGGTGGTGACCGACCTGTCGCTGGCGCTCCGCGGCCCGGGTCTGACTATCGACCGCGATCTGCTCGAAGCCTACGTCACCGCGGCTGCACCCAATTCGATCCGCGCGCTGCGGCAGGACATTGAAGCGTTCGACCTTTGGTGTCGGCGAGAGGGTATTGCGACCTTCCCTGCAACGCCAAAGCAAGTGGCCGATTGGCTGAAGCATCGCGCAGGCGAAGGCGCGGCGCCTGCGTCGTTGGTGCGCTACAAGGCGTCGATCGCGAAGGCGCATCGCCTTCTTGGTCTCGATGATCCGACCAAACACGAGCTTTGTCGCCTCGCGATCGCGGCGCATCGACGCGCAGTCGGTTCGAAACAGAAGCAAGCGCGACCGCTGCGGTTCCGCGGCGCGGTTAAAGACCCGATCCAAGATGCCCCGCGCGGCATCAATATCCGCGCGATCCTCGAGGCGTGCGATGATACGCCTACTGGCCTACGGAACCGCGCGCTGCTCTCGACCGCTTATGACACCGGGCTGCGTGCAAGCGAGCTGGTCGCAATCGAGGTCGGCGACCTGCTTGAAGCGCTCGATCCCGAGGCCCGGCTGCTGGCGATCGACCGGCACAAAGGCGACCAAGATGGCGAAGGCGCAACTGCCTATCTTTCACCGCGCAGCGTAAGGGCAATCGACGCCTGGCTTAAGGCAGCGAAAATCAAGGAAGGGCCGATCTTCCGGCGAGTAATCGTACGGCGCTACGCGTCGCGACCTGTGCGCAAGGCGGTAAAGCCATCGCAACTGTCTGGCCGAGCGCTGTGGGATCCGCGCAAGTTCGTTGGACGCGAGGCGATCGCGGCGAAGACCGAGTATGATGCGGGTGACAAAGCGCTGCATGCAGGATCGATAACGCCAATCCTCCGGAAGATGATTGCGGTTGCGATCGACGCGAGTGCGTTTGGCGATCTCGACAAGGAGCAAGCGCGTGAGCTCGTTACTGGGTTCAGCGCGCACTCGACGCGAGTAGGACTCAATCAGGACCTGTTTGCGGTGGGTGAAACGCTCGCTGGAATCATGGATGCGCTCCGGTGGAAATCGCCAAAGATGCCGCTAGCTTACAACCGAAACCTAGCGGCTGAGGCCGGTGCTGCCGGAAGGCTACTATCAAAGTTGGACTGATTTAACTCTTGCGAATATGCTCTTAGCGGTGGCAGCAAG
>JBCBDF010000146.1:0-6294 GCA_038529875.1 Pseudomonadota bacterium
GTTTCGCCACGACGCATGACAGCATCGAGCATTTGCAGCGCCGCACGGCGCGTTGGAAGTCCGGAAATACCTGGCATATGGGGCCGGATCGTTCGTCCAGTGTGCTGGCTTCTCGAAGTTTTTGGCGGCTTTGGATTTTTCTTTGGTCATATCATTCTATTCAACGCACGTGCTGGCGCTTGGTTTCAAGGAGCGCTAGGGGCGGCCCCATATGCCAGGTATTTCCGGACTTCCAGCGCGCCGTGCGGCGCTGCAAATGCTCGATGCTGTCATGCGTCGTGGCGAAACGCTTGAACAGGCTGAGGGTGCTTCGACGCGCAAGCTGCATACAAGCGAAGATAAGGCACTGGCCCGCGCGATTGTAAGCGAGGCGCTGCGCTGGCTGACCGATCTTGATGCATTGATCGACAGCGCTACGAAGAAACGCCTGCCGGATGACGCGAAGCCGCGCAGTGTATTGCGGCTGATGCTGGCACAGGCGCTTCGCTTGGGAACGCCGCCACATGCCGTGATTGCCACCGGCCTGCCACTGCTGTCTGGTGGGCCTAGGCGGCTCGCGCATGGCGTTTTCTCGACACTGATGAAGCAAGTTCCGCAGCTACCGGAAGTGCCGAGCCTGCCTGAGCGTGCAGCGGAACGTTGGGGCGAGCGCGCCGCAGAGATCGCCATAGGTCTCCCCGATCCGCCGGAGCTGGACTTGCGGCTAAAAAACCCTGCAAAAACGGCCGAACAAGTGGTTGCGATGGGCGGCGTTTCGCTTGCGCCGGGGCATTTGCGCCTGCCGCGCGGGACACCGACCGAAGAGCTCCCCGGCTTTAAGGAAGGCGATTGGTGGGTGCAGGATCTCGCCGCACAAATACCCGCCAGCCTGCTCGGTGCCGGTGAAGGCAAGCATGCGCTTGATTTGTGCGCGGCTCCTGGTGGCAAGACGATGCAATTGGCTGCGTCCGGGTGGAATGTCACTGCACTTGATCTCAGTAAGCGGCGCCTCGGCTTGCTTAAGGAAAACCTCAAACGCACGGGCCTGAAGGCTTCTCCGGTTCGCGCCGACGCGCTGACTTGGGAGCCAAAGCACCAATTCGATGCGATCCTGCTCGATGCGCCTTGCACCGCGACCGGAACCTGCCGCCGCCATCCAGATGTTCTGCACCGGATCGGTGAGCGCCAGATAGAGGAAATGACGGGACTACAAAGCGCGCTGATCGAGCGAGCAATTGGTTGGCTCAAACCCGGCGGCGTTCTTGTTTATGCTGTATGTTCGCTCGAGCGTGAAGAAGGTGAAGAGCAGGCCGCGAAAGTGGCGCTGGAACCTCTTGCGATCACTTCAGACGAGCTGCCCGCAGGAATTGAACCCACGCCCGAAGGATGGGTCCGCACGCATCCCTGCATGCTGGGAGATCAAGGCGGGCTCGACGGCTTCTTCGTTGGACGATGGGTGAAGGGTTGAGCCTCAGGCCGAAACCCATTTCATGGTGATCTTTGCGCAGGATCGATCGAGCTGGCTGACCGATAGAGTGACCTCGTTGTCGCCCGCCTGCTCGGCAACAATCGCAATGGGTGTGCCAAGCTCAATATAGCGATGCATATCCATTTCCCCTTGGACAATCTGGACCCTGGCGCCCTCGCACAGCAGGCTCACGGTTTGTCGGCCCAGTTCGGCAAGATGCGGCGCGTTCACGTGATCGCCCGATCCGCTGAAATAGGGATGACCCGGCATCAAGCCATTCGCTTTGGTGATTAGCGCGGTTGTGGCCATCATCCCATTCGTTTCCGTCAGCGGGGCGATCAATGGCGGCTCCTGCTCAGACAGACCCAGCAATTCGCGCTTCGCATATTCGAAATCGGTCGGCGTTATCGCCTGTTCCTTTGCGGTCGTTTTCGACCCCTCGCGCCATTTCTCAAAGTTGCGCGTGCGGAAGACCACGCCCTTGCCGCCAATCTTTACGATCAGCCGATCCGCATGATCAAACAGTTCAGTCTTGAAACCAAGCTCATCGCTATTGCCGGTTCTTGAAAAATGACCTCGCACGGCCCGCACTGCTCCATGATCGCCTAGCGTCCAATCGGTCCAGGTCAGCGCGCTCCACTTGCCGTCATCGCGCTCAACCAGGGCTTGCGTCGCGCCCACGCTGGTCCAGAAATTCTGCGTCTGTATGACCAGCGGATGCTGCGGCGGCAGCGCCAACCACGGCCATTCATCGCAATCACCAGAGCAAGCGAAGGTGACTGACCCATCGGTCTGTACTTCATGCTCCTCCGTGTAGGATCGGTCGAGCTTCACGGGTCAGGCGCGTATTACGCCTTAACCTTGCTCTGAAAGCTCTTGCGCAGCTTCATCAGCTTGGGCGGAATTGTCGCGAGGCAATACGGATTGCGTTGGCCTTCGCCCTCCCAATATTCCTGATGATAGCCCTCAGCAGAATACCATTCAGCGGCCTGCTGCTCACCATCGAAGCCCTCGATCGTGGTGACCGCCATGGCGCCGTTTTCCGCATTCCAGCGGCCAATCGCTGCCTCGGCTTCTTCGCGCTGCGCGTCGTCGAGTGGAAAGATCGCGCTGCGATATTGCGTGCCGACATCATTACCCTGGCGGTTCAGCTGGGTCGGGTCATGCGTACCCAGGAACACGTCGTAGATTTCCGGCAAGCTGATTGTGTCGGGATCGAAGGTCACGCGAATACCCTCTGCATGGCCGGTCATCCCGGTGCACACTTCTTTGTAAGTCGGGTTGGGTTTCGTACCGCCGATATAACCGCTTTCGACTTCGCTCACGCCCACAACGTCGCGAAACACCGCCTCCGTACACCAGAAGCATCCGCCAGCAATAATCGCCTGTTCCATCGATCAAATCTCCTTGTCGGCACGCAAGATAGGAACGCGCTGGCGGTTTGTCATCGGTGGGCTGACAGCAGTCTTTGGTCGAAGCTATGCTTGTTTTCACTTTTTCGGGAGCTAAGGACGTTTCCAGCTGTTTCCCTTAAGTAAACACATCACGAGAGAGGCCCCCATTATGAAACCCCTATTCCTTGCTCCGCTCGCCGCTTTTGCCCTTGCCGTTCCTGCTGCAGCAGATGATCACGCCCCATCCTTGAATGAAGTGCTGGCCGATGACCGCCGCGATGATGACCGCGCGCGCGATCAATATCGCAACCCGGCTGAGACGCTCGCCTTCTTCCAGGTTGAGCCCACTATGACCGTTGCTGAATATGGTCCGGGCGGTGGTTGGTATACCCGCGTGCTTGCTCCGTATTTGATGCCAGCGGGCAAATATATCGCATTCAACCAGGACAGCGACGGCCGCGAATATCGCACCCGCGCTCAGGAAGCGCGCTCGAAGGGTTGGACCGAGCGGTTCAAATCCGGCGTGGCTGAAGCCATGGATGTCGAAGCCGACGCTGTCACCGCATTCGAGACCGACGAAATGCCAGAAGACCTCGCCGGCACAGTCGATCGCGTGCTGATCTTCCGCTCAATGCACGGCCTAAACATCGGCAACCGCGCTGATGATGTGCTCAAGGCGGCGCGGATGATGTTGAAAGACGAGGGCATGGTCGGCGTGGTCCAGCACCGCGCACCGGAAGGCGCGAGCTATAATGATTACGGCGCACGCCAGCGGGGCTATATGCGCCAGCAGGATGTCATCGCGATCTTTGCTGCGAACGGTTTTGAACTGGCCGATGAAAGCGAAATCAACGCCAACCCAAGCGATCCGGCAAATTGGGAGAGCGGCGTGTGGACCCTGCCCCCGGTTTTGGCGACGGGCGCCGAAGACCCTAACCGGGCCAACTATCTCGCCATCGGCGAAAGCGATCGCATGACCTTGCTTTTCAAGAAGGCCGACTAAGCTTAAAGGCGGCGCATGACGAAACTAACTGTCGCCGCCCTCCAGCTTAAGCTTGCGCGTGAAGACGAAGCCGAGAACATCGCCGCCGTCGCCGCTCTGGTGGAGCAGGCGGCAGGTGAGGGCGCGGAGCTGATCCTGCCGCCTGAGCTGTTTTCCGGCCCCTATTTTTGTCGCGAGGAGGACGAGGCGCTGTTCGCCCTTGCCCGGCCCACGGCAGAGCATCCCAGCGTTGTTGCGATGCAAGATCTTGCCGCGCGGTTGAAAGTGACAATCCCGACCAGTTTCTTTGAGCGGGACGGGCACCACTATTACAACACGCTGGCGATGATCGGGCCAGATGGCGCCGTGATGGGGACATATCGCAAGAGCCATATTCCCGATGGCCCGGGATACGAGGAAAAGTTCTATTTCCGTCCCGGCAATGACGGCTTCAAGGTATGGGATGTCCCGGCCCATGATGGCGAGAATGTGCGCGTCGGCGTCGGGGTGTGTTGGGACCAATGGTATCCCGAGGCTGCGCGCGTCATGGCTCTCCAAGGGGCAGAGGTCCTGCTTTACCCGACCGCAATCGGCTCCGAGCCGTATGATGCGGACCTCGACACCAGCCGTATGTGGCGCCGGGCGATGATCGGCCATGCCGTATCCAATTGCATGCCGGTGGTGGCGAGCAATCGGATCGGTGCAGAGGGGCCCGCCGATGCAGCGCAAAGCTTCTACGGACATTCTTTCATTGCTGACGAATGGGGCGATATGCTGCAAGAATTTGGCGCGGAGGAAAGCGGGGTGTTGATCGCCGAGCTTGATCTCGCGCGTGCAGCCAAGCACCGCGCCGGCATGGGCTTCTTTCGCGATCGCCGCCCGCAACTTTACGGTCGGATTGCCGAAGACATTTGATCACCGCACTATGAGCACTCATACCTACCTTATCGCGCTGGGTTCAAACATGCGTGTGCCAGGAATTGGGCTTCCGCGTGAAGTCCTGCGCACGGCATTTGCTGCGCTTGCTGATTTAGGCGAGGCGTTAGCGGCATCTCCAATCATCGACAGCGCCCCTGTTGGGCCGTCGCAGCGGACCTATGCCAATGCAGCAGCGGTGATTGAGAGCGAATTTGCTCCTCCCGCGATGATGCGCGCGCTGCTGGGTATCGAATCCGAATTTGGTCGGGAGCGGCGCAGTCAGAGCCAGGGGCAAAGATGGCGCGCCCGTGCGCTCGACCTCGATATCGTGCTGTGGAGCGGCGGAATCTGGGCGAGCGAACGCCTTTCAATTCCGCATACAGCCTTTCGAAATCGCGCCTTTGTGCTTGGGCCAGCGGCTGCGATTGCAGGCGATTGGCGTGATCCGATCAGCAGCTTTAGCCTCGCGCAGCTCAATGCACGCTTGACCCGCCCGCGCGGTCTGCTTAGGGGAGCGCTCCGTTCGGCATCAACCAACTAGGTCGAACACCCCGTGGGGGCCCTTAGCTCAGTTGGTAGAGCAACTGACTTTTAATCAGTAGGTCGCTGGTTCGAACCCAGCAGGGCTCACCACCTATTCCAAACAAACAATGGTTTCTGGTGTCTCCGCCCAGGGCGGGGAAATTGTGCCCGCAATTCCGGGACTTTGCGCTGATAGAAATCGGCAGTTGAGTAATCGGAGACGCACTGACCTACCAAATCGCGCCGAAAACAAGCGAAGTTCTCCGGGGTCGTTTTCGTGACCTACTACTTGGGAATCAGGAGTTTGAGAAGCGCAGCGCCACGCATTGATCGGCGAAGCGAATTGGCAAGTCACCCATACGCCAGAGACTACGAGCACTCAGGCTCTTGGGTTGCGTACCGCACAATATGCTGCGGATAATTATGGGATCGAGATAGCTCAAACGAGCGAGGCGCTGGAGATGGCGTAGCCTTGTTTTCTTGATCGATCCTGTTTCGTCATTGTCCATTCGAAACAACTCATCGCGAGCGGCATAGGCGCGACCCAACAGCTCGACCAATCGGGCGTCTCGTAAAGGCTCACCGGCTCTGGATGGTTGCAGCCGAAGCCTAGGCTCATGGCCTTAATTGTTACGATCCAATGGGATATGGAACTGCCCACTATCCGGTACATCGCTGTCTTTGGCATCAGTGATCCCAAAAGCTTGTGCTGGATCAAGCATCCCTTTGATGCTCTCATTTTCTACGGTCACAGCCGAGCTCATCTCTTCCAACTTGGCGCGGGCCTTCGATACCGGAGCGCCTTCAATCAAGTCGGCATGCTCGCTGACGCGTGCGAAGGTCGCTTCCTTTTCGTTCGCGACATAGGGCGCCGGCGATCATCGTGGATCATACCTGCAAGCAGAGCGACGCGGCGTTGAGGGCCTCCGGCTGATCCAGTTGTGTAATTTTGATAAGAATGTTTTAGCTTGTTTATTCTTTTCATTTTGGTCTTTCTCTATTACAGAAACTATGAGTTCTTTATTCTTTCT